>NZ_JAHCZD010000001.1:0-203630 GCF_018501175.1 Campylobacter sp. 2018MI10
CTTCTCCGTTTTTAATAACTTCGTTTGATTTTTGATTTACTGCATGCATAGATGCACTCATCTCTTCTACTGCTGCTGCACTTTCTTGTAAGCTACTTGCTTGCTTTCTTGCACCTTCGTTTATATCTTTAACACTTGTTTTTAGTATTTTAGATTTATCTTGTAGGTTTCTTGCAGTTTCAAGGTTTGTTTTTAACATATCTCTTATTTGCTTACCTAACATATTAGTTGCAAGTTCTACTCTACCTTTAGCATTTTTTATTTCATTTCTAAAGTCGTTTTGGCTATATTCATCAAATATCTTTTCAATTGAATTTGTATTAGCTCCAACTTTTTCTTCTAAAGTATCAAGCATTTTATTTAATACATTTTTTAATTCAATTAATTGTGGGTTTGCAGGATTTAGAGTAATTCTTGCTTTTAAATCTCCGCTTTCAATTGCTGCTGCTGTTTGAACGCTTTGTTCTACTGCTTCTTCATCTTTTAATAAAGATAATTTAGTTTTTTCTATATTATCATTGATTGCTTTTGCCATAGAGCCAAATTCGTCTTTAGAATGTAAGATGATTTCGTGAGCGTCTTCTTTTTCGTGGTTTAGGAAAGAGAAGAATTCGTTAATACCATTATTTAATTTGCTTAAAGATTTTACTATTAGCATCATCACATATACAATATAAGGGATAAAAACCACTATAAATACAAATAAAGCAATAATAGATGTCGTAACAAAACTACTATTGATTAAATTTTCTAACTCGTGAGTATTCTTATCAATCTCATCTAAATAAACACCTGTTCCAATCCATAAAGAATTTGTATTAGGTATTAATGCTATATAAGATAATTTTGGTGCTGTAATATCAGTGCCTGGTTTAGGGAAAGGAAAGGTTACAAAACCACCACCAGAATTAGCCTTTTTGCTTAATTCTTGAATAAAAAAAGTCCCATCAGAAGCTTGCATACCTTTTAAATCTTGTCCTATTAACTTTTTGCTAACTGGGTGAGCTACTGCTGTGGTATCTTTATAAACGAAAAAATACCCATTTCCATTGTCGAATCTAAAATTTTCTATAGCTTGTGCTATATAATCAATTTTCTCTTTTTCACTCTGTAAATCTTTTAAATGAATTGAAAGCGCATTAATCATTGCATCAGTTGATATTTTTAATTTTTCTTCTATATCAACTTGCATAATTCTTGCTACCTCATTTGAATTAGCTTGAATTGTCTTTTGATTATTATTGTAAAATAAATAAAGCATCAAAAATAAAACAAACAATCCTAAAATAATAACAAAACCAAGTTTTGCTTTTATAGTTTTTAACATTACATACTCCTTTTGAAACTTTAAATAAAACATAATTTTAAAATTTAAAAATATAAATAATGTTAAATTTAATTAAGATTTTAGGAATTTCAAAATTGAAATTCCTTTTTTACTTATTTTGCTTTAGATTTGCTAACTTCTTGCATTTTTATATAAGGTCCAAATCTATGTTGCTCTATGCTAAAATCATCATCATAAGGAGCTACATCCATATCAAGTGGTTTTGTCCTTCTATCAGGAAAATCTGCTTCACGATTAGCCTTAATTGGTCTTGGTTTTGAATTAATATAAGCTGCCACATCAAAAGCTTCTTCATCACTTAAAGTAGCATCACCTTTTGGCATATTACCTTTAATATACGAAGCTGCTTTTATTAGTCTATACATTCCAGCACCTGTGTTATAGCTATCATCTCCCCATAAAGCAGGATATACATAATATCCACCTTTTTGCTCGTCATTCGTTATACCTGCCCCATCTTCGCCGTGACAAGCCGAGCATTTTTCTTCATAAATAACTTTACCTTTTTTAGGATCAGCTGCTCTATTTAATAATTTTACTTGAGTAAGTCCTTGCCCTTCAACATTAGCACCTACTGGCACACCTTGGCTTAAATAGTGCATATAAGTTACAATTGCTTTCATCTCTACTGAATTAATAGGCAATGGCTTACCATTCATAGAGCGTTCCATACAGCCATTTATACGATTTTCAAGAGTAGCGACTACATCGCCTCTAGCTAAGTATTGTGGAAATCTAGCATAAATTCCTACAAAACCTGATTCATAAGGAATAGTCCCGCCATTTGCGTGACAGCTGCTGCAAGATAAATTATTTCCTGCATATCTTTTACTCTCATCTTTTGCCTTTGGACCTATGTAATATGTGGTTTCATTTAGGATTTTATTGCCTAAAATCACCGCTTCAATATATTTTGAGCCTTTAGGTAATTTTTCTTCATCTAAATACCCATCATCATTCATAGCACTCGGCACTACCCAATTCATTTTAGCTTGTTTAATGCCTGTTTCTGATTTGGTTTTATTCACACTTGGGTCTATCGCAAATGCAAAAGATGATAATAATAAAATCATACTAATTTTAGTTTTCATAACTTCTCCTTAAATTGATTTAAGAAAATGCTAGGATTTTTATGTGAATTTAATGTGAAAAATAAGCATAAAAATCGTAAAAAATTACAAAATTGTTACAAATTTACAAAAAATAAATAAAACTAAGAGAATTTAAAAAAATGAAGTATTAATTTTGATATTCTGTATTAAGTCAATTATAAGTATTATATTATTAAAATAAAAAACTAATATAAAGGAGAGAAAATGAGTAAAAAAATTAATATAATTATGGCTAGTACGTTATGTTTTATATCTACAGGTTGCGTTATGCCAGAACTTTTAAATGTAAATAATGTTATAAACCATAACAACAATTCTAATACTAACACAGCTAAAATCATAAGAACATATCCTGATAAAACCATAGTAACTCAAGGAAATATGAATTATGGTAAAAAATGTGCGTTCAAAACAGACCCTAGAAATAATAAAGTTGTAGAAGTAGGCTATGTTATACAAGATGCGTGCTTGCCTGATTGGTGTAAAAAATGGTATGACAATGTAGATTTAGAACCTAAATCTGATTCTGATAAATTTCAAGTTGATACTTGCCATAGTTTTATAATATATAATGCGTCATTAGGATATAAATTGATAGAAGATTAATAAAAGATTAAATAAATTATGCCTTTAACTTTTTAAAGCATAATTTATTAATCAAAAAACTAAAAAATAAAATCTTTAAACCAACAATCAAATTCTTTTACACTTCATCTTTAAATACTTCTTCTCTTACATAAATTGTGCATTCTTCTTTTTCATCTAAGCTTCCGTCCCATTTATAAACAGCTAATATTTCTCTTAATAAAGCTATTATTTCTTTTTCATTTAATGTTTTATTATCTCTTATAGAAAGTATTTTATAGACTTTGTCATAAACTACATTATCAATCTCTTGTTTGATATCATAATCTAAAATTATCCTTATATGTTCGCCTTTATAATATAAAATCCACAAAGATTTATTAAGCTCTGCATGGTCTAGTTCTGGGTCATCAAAATACATACAATTCATAAACCAGCAGTCTAATTCTTCATCTATTACAATATACCAATCATAAGGAAATTTATGATGTTGTTTGAGATACCAATCATTAGTATGCTTAATACAAATATCTACAAAAGAATATTTCTTCTCTAATCTATCATCAATAATTGCGTTTTTAAAAGCCATAAAATATCCTAGCAATTAGAAATTAGCTTAATGCTAATTCCTAATTAAATTCCAAAATGATTTATTCTTTTATAGCTCTTTTTGTTAGATTAGAATAATGTTCTATTCTTCTATCTCTTAAAAACGGCCACCAGCGTCTTATTTGTTCGCATTTTTTCATATCTATAGCAACTACTACTTCAAGCTCTTCGCTTTCATTGCTTCTAAATAGCTCTTTACCTTGTGCATCATATACAAAACTATTACCCCAAAAATCAATACCATTTTTAGTAGTTTCATTGTTATTTATAAAATGTTTTTTCTCATTTTGAGTAATGCTGCTTTCGCCACTAAGACTTACATCTTCAAAACCAACACGATTTACCCCCACAACAGGCAAACAATTAGCTATTGCATGTCCTCTTTGAACGCCTAGCCACGCATTTAATTGGTCTTGCATAGTTTCACTATCATCGCTAACGCCGTTTTCATAAAGCCAACCAATAGCTGTAGGATATATTAAAATCTGCGCTCCATCTAAAGCCATAAGTCTTGCAGCTTCAGGATACCACTGATCCCAACATACTAAAACTCCTAATTTTCCTACGCTTGTATCAATCGCACGAAAACCTAAATCACCTGGAGTAAAATAAAATTTCTCATAAAAATGCGGATCATCAGGTATGTGCATTTTACGATATTTTCCTGCAATACTTCCATCACTCTCATAAACTATAGCAGTATTGTGATATAAACCTTCTAGGCGTTTTTCATATAAAGATGTAACTAATACGATATTATTATCTTTTGCTACTTCGCTCCAAAAAATCAAATCATTTTCATAATCACTAGCTAGGTCAAAATTATTAGTATTTTGCACTTGGCAAAAATAAGCACTTTGGTGTAATTCTTGTAAAATTACTAATTTTGCACCTTTTTTAGCAACATTTTTAATCTTTGCTTTTGTGATTTCTCTCATATTTTCGCTATATTTTTGTGATACTAAACCAATTTTTAACATATTTTTATCCTTATAAGTTTTCAAGATATTATCAAATTCTAGTTATTTTATATTCTTGATTATTTCCTTTCCTATAGTTCCTACCATTGTTGTATTTGGCGATACATTTTTTAAAATAGTAGCATTCGCACCGATTTTTGCATTTTTACCAATTGTGATATTGCCTAAGATAGTAGCACCTGCTCCAATTATTACTCCATCTTCAATGGTAGGATGTCTTTTACCACTAACTTTACCTGTGCCACCTAAAGTAACCCCGTGATAAATAGTAACATTATCTCCTATAATAGTCGTTTCTCCAATCACAACTCCCATTCCGTGGTCAATAAATAAACCTTTGCCAATTATTGCTCCTGGATGTATTTCTATACCTGTTAAAAATCTTGAAAATTGAGATATAAATCTAGCTATAAAAAATAATTTTTTCTTATACATAAAATGCGCTAAACGATGAAACAACACAGAATGTACACCAGGATATAATAAAAAAACTTCTAATTTATTTCTTGCTGCAGGGTCGTTTTTTAAAATATTTTCTAAATCATATTTTAAATTATCAAACATCAAAAATCCCCATAGAAATATATTTTTCTCCGCCATCAGGAGCTATTGCTAAAATCTTTTTATCATTTGGTAAAGTTTTTGCCAATTCTAAAGCTGCAAATATACTAGCACCAGATGAAATTCCTAATAATAATCCTTCTTTACTAGCTAATAATCTTACCATATTAATTGCATCAGCTTCATCTACACAAACAATATCATCAACCACACTAGCATCATAAATAGCAGGAACAAATCCAGCCCCTATTCCTTGAATTTTATGCGCTCCTGCTGTATTTTTACTAAGCATTGGAGATTGCTCTGGCTCTATTGCTATTACTTTAATATCTTTAAAATGCTCTTTTAATCTCTTACCAACACCACTAATAGTCCCGCCTGTGCCTACTCCTGCTACAAAATAATCAAGAGTTTTAAATTCTTTTATGATTTCTTCTGCTGTTTTCGTATAATGCGCTTTTGTATTTGCTGGATTTTCAAATTGTTGTAAGATTATATATCTATTATCACTCTTTGCTAATTCTAAAGCTTTATTAATAGCACCTTTCATACCATCTTTTCCACTCGTAAGAATTAAATCAGCTCCGAAAGTTTTTATTAAATCTCGCCTTTCTTTACTCATAGTATCAGGCATTACTATGCAAGCTTTATAGCCCATTAATCTAGCAATCAACGCTAAAGAAATACCTGTATTTCCACTAGTTGGCTCTAAAATGATTGAATTAGAATTTAATTTTCCTTGTAATTTAGCTTCTTCTATCATAGCTAAAGCAGCTCTATCTTTTACACTACCGCTTAAATTAAATTTCTCAAGTTTTACATAAACTTGAGCCATTTTGTCATTTGTTAAAGCATTGAGTTTAACTACTGGTGTATTGCCTACTAAATCTAAAATATTTTTCATAATTACCCCTTGTTTTTAAAATAAAAATTTTATTATAAATTAAAAAATTAATTAAAAAGAGTAATTATGAAAATAAAATTATTCTTCAAATATATTCATACAAGAACAATGTAATGAACCATTTTGCCTTACGAAGACTAAGGCATTTACTAAAATAATTTTATGATTAGGTAAAGCTTTTTGTAATTTTTGTCTTACTAATTCATCATTTTTATCATCATAACAAGGCATTATTAAAGCATCATTTACAAACACAAAATTAGCATAAGTGCAGCCTAATCTTTTGCCATTATAATGTTTTGGGCTAGGAATTGGTAGTGAGATTAGATTATATTTAGTTTTTTTAAGCTCATCTTCTAAGGCTTTTAAACTAGCGTAATTTTCATCATTTTCATCTTCGCAAGAACTATAAGCGATAGTATTTTCATTAATAAATCTAGCTAAAGTATCCACATGAGAATCCGTATCATCACCTATAATGACACCATTTTCAAGCCACAAAACTTCTTGAACTTTTAAATATTTTTTAAGTGTATTTTCTATTTCTTCTTTGCTTTGTTGATTTCTATTATCGTTTAATAAACATTCAGTAGTTGTTAATAATACCTTGCCATTAGTATCAATGCTACCACCTTCTAAAATAAAATCAATTTTATTTAGGTCTTTTTTAAGATAATTTTTAAACAAATTTTCATTAAAAGCATTGTCTAAATTAGAACTAAATTTATTCCCCCAAGCATTAAAAACAAAATCCAAATTATTATCAATTGGACCAAAATCTCTAATCCAAGTATCATTAGTATTAAAACAATAAAACTCTATATTATTTAACTTTTTAAACTCATCAAGATTTGCACTTTCGTGATGAACTAAAAGCACCTTACAATGATTTGCAATAGCTTTTGCAAATTCTAAATAAGAATTTAAAATCTCATTTAAATAAGGCGACCAATCACTATCTTTATGAGGTAATGCTAATAATATATATTCACATTTTTGCCATTCTGCTCTCATTAACAAAACACCTTTATATAAGCATAAGCTGCAACCACTAACCATACGCATAAAATTGCTGCCATAATAAATGGCTTAAGACCAGCTTTGCTTAACATATCCTTTCTAATATTTACTCCAAGTGCCACCATTGCTAAACTTAATAAAAATGTATCAAAAATAGCAATATTAGGCTTTATAACATTTAAAGCATATTCTGTATTTAAAATAGGCAAACTTGATATGCCACAAGCTAGTAAAAATCCTAAAGCAAACCAAGGAATTTGATTTAAGAAATTGCCTTTTTTTTCTTCTTTTTTAAATCCAAAACTAAGCATTAATAAAAACGGAACAAGCATTAAAACTCTTACCATTTTTATAACTATACTTGAATTTGCCCCATCAACTCCTATACTAGAACCCGCTCCTACAACATGTGCAACTTCGTGTAAAGTCCCGCCTACTAAAAAGCCAAATAATCTACCATCTAAATCAAATAGATTTTGAACCAATGGATAAACAAACATTCCAATACAACCATACACAACTACGGTGCAAACTGCTATACCAACTCTTGCCGAACCACCTTTTAGCACACTCTCACTAGCTAAAACAGCAGCAGCTCCACAAATACTAGAACCACTAGCAATTAATGCTGATTGTAAAAAGTCTATTTTTAATAATTTTCCTATTAATAAGCCAATAAAAAATGTAGAAAAAACTATAAAAAAAGCAAGTCCAACTCCACTTAAACCAATGCTTTCAATATCACTTAAAGAAATTCTAAAACCATAAAGAATAATCCCTAGTCTTAAAATCTGCTTAGTGCATACTCCTAAAGCACCTGTTTTTTTTAATAAGCTTACATTATGATGTGCGAAATTTCCAATAACAGCTCCCAAAATTACGGCAATTATTAAAGCTGATATTCCAAAGTTCTTAAAAAAGCTTAATTCACCAATAGCATAAGAACAAAATGCTAAAACTACTAATACTACATAACTTTCTATTTTTTTACTTTTATAAATTTTATTTACCCCCAAAGCTACTTGCTCTGGGGATTTATTGTGTTTTTTACTCACTCTTTTTCCATTCTACTTACTGCATTTATACCAATTAAGCTAAGACCTGTTTTTATACATAAAGCAACTTGAGCAAATATTTTTAAATATTGCTCTTCGTTTTCATGTCCAATAACTCTAGTTTCATTATAAATTTTATGAAATGAACTTGCGATTTGTTTTAAATAATCGCATAATTTAGAAAGAGTTCTGCTATTAAAAGCGTCTTCTAAAACATCATTTAAAGCTAAAGCATCAAATAATAAATTAAGTGCATTTTCATCTTTAAAATTACTTAAGCTAACATTAATTACATCATTAAAGTTTTTATTAGCTTTTGCAAATATTTGATGAATTCTTGCGTGTGCGTAGTTTATATAAAAAATAGGATTTGAATTATCTTGCTTTTTAAACTCATCTACATCAAACTCAAGCGGGCTATCACAACGTTTACTTATAAAAATATATCTTAAAGCATCTACGCCAATATCATCTAAAACATCGCTAAATAAAATGACATTACCTTTTCTTTTACTCATTTTATAAGGTTGTCCGTTTTTTAGCAAATTAACCATTTGAGCTAGGATTACTTCAAGATTATTAGCATCATGCCCTAAAGCACTCATAGCAGCTTTTACACGAGCAATGTAGCCGTGATGATCAGCTCCCCATATATTAATAACTTTATCATATCCCCTACTTAATTTATCATCGTGATAAACAATATCAGCTGCTAAGTAAGTCCCCCTACCATCTTCACGCACGATAACTCTATCTAAGTCATCTCCATATTTTGTAGATGCTAAATATAATTTATCATCTTTTAAATATGTTGCTTCGGCTTTTTTTAATTTTTCTAAAGTTTCTTCAAGCTTTGGATAATAAGCAGTTTCGCTTACATAATTATCAATCTTAATTCTAGCATTTGCTAAAGTTTGCTTGATTTCTTTTAAGACTTCATCTTTAGCTAAACTTGCTATTTTGGTTTTGTTATTTATAAAATCATCTTTAAATTTATCATAAAAAATCCTAGCAAGTTCTTGCATATACTCGCCACCATAAAAACTTTCAGGATATTCAACATTTTCTTTTAAAACAAAATCTCTTATAGCTAAAATAACGCTTTCGCCTAATAAATCTATTTGATTACCTGCATCATTTACATAATATTCTGTATCAAATGTATAGCCTAAATGTTTTGCAATTTTATTTAAACTATCTCCATAAATAGCACCCCTTGCGTGCCCTATGTGAAGCGGTCCTGTTGGATTTGCACTTACATATTCAAGCAAGATTTTATAATTTTTTTTAGGACTTTTTGCAAAATCTTCTGGGTTATTTAAAGCATTTTTACATAATTTATCTAAAAAATCATTTGATAATTTGAAATTGACATAAGCATTCACTGCTTCAACACTGCTAAAAATCTCACAATTTTTCAATTTTTCTGCAAAATCTGTTGCAATTTTATTTGGGGCTAATTTAAGCTCTTTTGCAAAGCTAAAGCAAGGCATTGCAAAATGAGCTAAATTTCTATCTTTTGGACTTTCTAAACTAAATTCGCATTCTAATACTTTTGATAAATACTCTTTAATACTTTCCTTTAGCATTAGGCTTTTTGCTCGCTTTTTACTTCATTAGCTTCAGTTTTTTTAGTATTATCAGCTAATTCATCAATTTCATTCACAGGCTTTGCAGTAGTATCATCTGCCATTTCTTTTTTAAATGTTTTAATACCTTTTCCTAAGCCTTTTGCAAGTTCTGGTAATTTTTTACCACCAAATAATAAAATGATTACTAATAAAACAATAATCCAGTGCCATCCACTACCTATTCCCATATTATTCTCCTTTTTTCCATTCTGAAATAAATTTTTTAATGTCTTTATTTAACACTTTTAAGTTTGCTGCTTGGTAAAGTAATTTAAGCTCTTTATAAGCTTTTTCCAAATCATCATTTATAATAAAAAAATCATATCTTCCAATAGCTTGAACTTCAGCAGTTGCATTATGAAGTCTTTTAGCAATTACATCAGGATTTTCTGTGCCACGAGAAACAAGGCGTTCTTTTAATACTTTTTCATTCTCAGGACTTATAAAAACTGATAAAAAATCTTTACCTAATTTATCTTTTACTATTCTAAAGCCTTGAACATCTATATCTAAAATAACATTCTTACCATTTTCTAAAGCGTCATAAATTGGTTTTAATGGCGTTCCATAATAATTCCCATGAACATTAGCATATTCTAAAAATTCATCATTTTTAATTCCTAATTCAAATTCTTCGTGGGTCAAATAATAGTAATTTACACCCTCTTTTTCTCCTGCTCTAGGAGCTCTAGTGGTTGCTGATATTGAAAAGTAAAAATCATTATAATCTTGTGCTAAACGCTCTAATAGTGTGCTTTTGCCCGCACCACTTGGGCCTGATATTAATAAAATTCCTGCCATAATTAATCTTTAAAACTTATATTAATTGATATATTTATATCTTTTATACGATTTTTCGTGCCTTTTGTGCTATTGATAATAGCTTGATTTACTGCTTTTGTAACATTTTCGCTAACTTCACTAATGTCATCATCAACATTTGCTTCTATACTATTAGTAAAATCATTATTTTTTTCTTTTATATCTTCATTATTGTCTAATAATTCTACAACTTCCTCCCCTAACGCTTTTTTAATTTCAATTTCATTTAAATCATCAAAATCACTCACTTTTTCATCTCCTACAATTTCTTGAATATCTTCAATATCATCTTTAATATCATCAAAAGCAGCTAAAGAACCTAATTCATTATCTTGAATATCTTCTAAATGATTATTAACATTCAAATCTTCTTTCACATCTTCAAATTCTTCTTCTAAACCACTATCAATAAAATCATCTTTCATATCTTCAGCTACATCTAAATCACCCGTAACAACATCAAAATCATTTGTTATTTCTGTATTTAAATCATCTTCTAACTCTTTAAAATTATCATCTTCATAACTATCGTTTATATTTTCTTCTAAATCATTTGAACTTGTAAAATCAATATCATCTTGCAATAAATCTTGATAATCTCTACTTAATTCTTCAAAACTTTCAGGTAATGAAAATTCATCAATATTATTCAAATCATCTAAATTTAAATCATTATTTAAATTCTCTTCTAAATCATCTATATCTTTCGTAGTTTTTAAATCTTCTTCTAAAACAATAGCATTACTTAATTCATCTAAATTCTCAATATCACTTAAAGTATCCAAATCTTGCGATAATTCATCATTATTTAAATTCTCATCTTCGTTAAAATCAGATAATTTCGTATCTAATTCATCATCTAAAGAATTTAAATCATCAAGAGTATTTAAATTCTCATCTAACTCATCATTAGTATCATCTAAATCTTGTGCTAACTCATCATCTAAAGAAGTTAAATCATTAGAACTATCAAAATCTTGTGATAATTCATCATTATTTAAATTCCCATCTTCATTAAAATCAGATAATTTCGTATCTAATCCATCATCTAAAGAATTTAAATCATCAAGAGTATTTAAATTCTCATCTAATTCATTATTAATATCATCTAAACCTTGAGATGCTTCATCATTATTTAAATTATCAAGTTCTTCAATATTATCCAATTCTTCACTAAATTTATTATCAACATCATCTAAATTCTCTAAATCTTGCAATAATTCATCATCTAAAGAAGTTAAATCATTAGAACTATCTAAATCTTGCAATAATTCATCGTTATTTAAATTATCAAGTTCTTCAATATTATCTATGTTAAAATCATCTATAGAATTTAATTCATCAGTATTATCTAAATCAAGCTTAGTTTCCAAACCTAAACTATTACCAAAATCATTCAAGTCTAAACTATCTAAATCAGTGATATTATCTATTTTAAATTCTTCCAAATCAATATCATCACTTAATAAATCAATATTATCTAAATCGCTAGTATTAAAATCTTCTTTTAATTCGTCTTTAAAACTATTTATCAAATCTATAAAATCAGTAGGTAAAAATGGTTTATGAATAACTATTGCATCATTACTTGTTTCATTTTTTGCTAATATAAGAATTAATTTTTTAGACATTTGTTGACATAATTTAATATCAACTTCACACTCATTATCAGCTATAATAATATCACAAGGTTCAAGCTCTTCTAAATTATTTATTTCTTTATAAGTAATATTTAATTTTTGCAAACTAAGGCTTATTAATCTTGAAATTGCTGGATTTTTATTAATTAATATTGCATTCATTATACCTTCCTAACTTACAAATAGTTCAAGTTGTAAAAACACTTTTAAAACCAATTCTTTAAAATAAAACAAGATTGTAGCTAAAATTGTCATCAAAACAATAAATGCTATCGTTATTTTTATAGGATAGCCTACCACTAAAAGGTTAAATTGTGGCATTGTTTTCATAAGCAAACCAAATACAAAATCACTAAGCATTGATATAGCAATTATTGGAAACGCAAGGCTAAGACCAATTAAATATATGTCTTTAGTCTCATTCATTATCTGTCTAAACCAACCATCATGCAAAGCAAAATCACCTAAAGCAATACCATTTAAACTCTTTGCCCAAAATAACAAAACCAAATGATGTCCATCATAAGCTAAAAACAAAAGTAATGCAATAAGAGAAATAAAGTGACCAATGATAGGAGTATTTGCACCGGTATTTGGGTCAAGCACGCTAGCCATAGAAAAACCCATAATAAAACTAATATGTTCTCCACTCATTTGTAAAATCGTAAAAGTAAGCTGCAAACAAAGACCTGCAACAAGTCCTAACAAAAGCTCAGTTATAAGAGCAATAACTAAATAATTTGGCGTTATATTAGTATGAGCTAATGGATAGAAAAAAAAAGTCATAATAATAACAAAACTAGACTTAATAACCACAGGAATTTGTAAATGCGAATAAAATGGAAAAAACAAGCAAAGTCCGCTCATTCTAGCAAGTAATAGCATAAACAAAACTATGTTTTGCTCACTAAATAATCTTACGAGTTCCATTCTTGAATAATTTGCTCTAATTCATCTATACATTCATCACAAGATTTATAAATAATATGAGAAAATAAAGCTTCATTTATATATTTATTTTTTTCTAAATTAATTAATATATTTTTAGATTTTGCAAACCTTAATAAATAATTTATATTAATAACTGCACCACTTGTTCCTATGATAACCACCAAATCATCTTCATTAAGATTATAAAATGTTGAATATAAATCAGTATAAAATGGCGCTTGTTCTCCAAAAAACACCACACTAGGTTTAATTAATTTACTTTGGCATTTTTTACAATTTTCAAATTTAAATTCCAAATCATCATTTAAATTAAGCTTAGTAATATCATTACAATTAGTGCAGTGTAATTCTAATAATTTTCCGTGTAAGTGAATTACATTTTCACACCCTGCACGCTCTAATAAATCATCAACATTTTGAGTAAAATTAATAATTTCAAAACGCTTTGATATTTCAGCAATTTTTTCGTGCATTTTATTAGGTTTAACTTTTCTTAATTCAAGTCTTCTTTTATTATAAAACTCATGAACTAAATTAAAATTTTTAATCCAAGTTTGATAATTACAAACTATATCTAAATCATATTGTTCCCACAAACCATCATTATCTCTAAATGTGCTTAAACCAGATGGTGCACTAAGACCAGCTCCACTTAAAAAAACTAACTTACTCATTATTTATCCTTAAAATATCATCACACATTAAAGCTAAATTTTCATCGTGAGTAATTAAAAATAAGGCTGAATTGTTTAATTTAACATAATCAATCAATAATTTCATAGCTATTTTTGCATTTGTTGGGTCAAGATTTCCAGTTGGCTCATCAGCAAAAATAATTTTAGGTTTTTTGCAAAGAACTCTAGCAATACTTACTCTTTGTTGCTCTCCGCCACTTAATTCATTAGCTTTTTTATTTAGAATTTCTTTAATACCTAAAAAATTAATTATCTCATCATCTATTTTATTATTTGATAAAACACTTGCTAATTCAATATTTTCATAAGCTGAAAATCCTTTAAAAAGATAATGCTGCTGAAAAATAATTCCAAAATCATTTCTTCTTATTAATAATCTTTCATCTTCGCTAAGTTTATAAATATTCTTATCTTTATAAAAGACTTCTCCGCTATCAGGTGCTAAAAGTGTTGATAAAATATGCAATAATGTAGATTTTCCGCAACCACTTTTGCCTAAGACGGCTAAAGTTTGTTGCGGATTTAAAGTTAAATTTAAATTGTTAAATAAAACGGCATCGTATTTTTTACCAACACCGCTTGCTTTTAACATTAATTACCCATTTGAGCTGCAACTTCTGCTGCGAAATCTTCGTTTTTCTTTTCTAAGCCTTCGCCAACTTCATATTTTACGAAGCTTTCAATTACTAATTCATCTTTTAATTCAGCTGATTTATCAGCAATAACTTGCTCTACTGTTTTCTTATCATCCATTACATAAAATTGTCCCATTAATGTAAGGCGAGAATCTAAAATTGAGTTATCAGCTATAAATCTTGCCATTTGACCAGGAACAATTTTATCCCAAATTTGCTCTGGTTTATTTTGAGCTTTTAATTCAGCTTTTATATCTTCTTCAGCTTTCTTTAAAACTGCATCAGTAATTTGTAATCTACTTGCAAATTGTGGAATTTTATGAAGTGGCTTTTTAAGGCGAACTAATTCTTCATTTTCTTTTTCAAGTTCAGCACATAAAGCTCTATATTCAGCTTCTACAAATTCCTTATCTAAATCTTTATAACTTAAAACACTTGGTTTCATAGCTGCAATATGCATACAAAGTTGTTTTAAAAATTCTTCAACTTTTGCTTTATTAGCAGCATTATTAAATTTAGCCTTAACGATAACACCTACACGACCATTTGTGTGTAAATAACCACTTAAAGCTTCATTATCATTTGCTTTTAAAGTAGCAAATCTTCTTACAACTAAATTTTCTCCAATAGTTGCGATTTGATTTTTTAGATAATCTTCAAATTTAGCCCCATCAATATTGCTATTTAATAAACTTTCAACATCGCAAACTCCACTAACTTGAACTTGCTCAACTGTTTTATTTACTAAATCTATAAATTTATCATTTTTAGCAACGAAGTCAGTTTCTGAATTGATTTCTACTAAACTTGCTAAATTATTTGAAAGTTTAACACCAATTAAACCTTCAGCTGCTAATCTATCAGCTTTTTTAGCAGCTTTACTTAAGCCTTTTTCTCTTAAGTATTCAACCGCTTTTTGCATATCTCCATCACACTCTTTAAGTGCGTTTTTACAATCCATCATTCCAGCACCTGTGCTTTCGCGCAGGTCTTTTACCATTGCTGCTGTAATTTCTGCCATTACATTTCCCCTTCCATCATAGCTTCTTCTAATACTTCTTGTTTTTCATCTTCGCTAACTTCTGCTCTTTCAACTACTTCACCATCTTGTTCTCTTAAAGCTTTACCTTCTAATATAGCTTCGCACATTTCTTGGCAAAATAATTGAACTGAACGAATAGCATCATCATTACCTGGGATAGGAAAATCTACAACATCAGGATCGCAGTTTGTATCAATTGGAGCTACTACTGGGATTTTTAATCTATTTGCTTCTGCAACTGCAATTTTTTCTTTTACTGTATCAATTACAAAAATCATATCAGGGCGAGTTTTAAGGTCTCTAATACCGCCTAAATAATCTAATAATTTTTCTTTTTTACGATTTAGCATTAATGCTTCTTTTTTAGTTAATAAATTAATGCTTCCATCTTCTTGCATACTTTCAATAACTTCAAGTTTTCTAATTGATTGGCGAATAGTTTCAAAGTTTGTCATCATACCGCCTAACCATCTGTGATTTACATATGGCATTCCACATTTAATTGCATATTCTTTAATAGCATCTGTTGCTTGCTTTTTAGTTCCAACAAATAAAATTGTTTTACCTTCTGCTGCTGCATCACGAACGATATTGTATGTATATCTAAAATATCTAATTGTTTTTTGTAAATCAATTACATAAATACCTTTTCTCTCACCAAAAATGAACTTTTTCATTTTAGGATTCCAGCGTCTTGTTTGATGCCCAAAATGCACACCACATTCTAATAAATCTCTCATTGTAACCATAGGTTTCTCCTTAAAAAATTGTTTTTACCTCCACACCCAAATACAACTAGCGTTGCAACAATAAGGATTGGTGTGTGTGAAATAAGCGGATATTTTAACTTTTTTAAAGTTAATAAAGGTTATTTTTCTTGAGTTTTTTCTTCTTTGATTATATTATCAAGATTAGTAATGGCAAAAATATTATAACCATTATCATAGTTATAATTTAATTTCAATTTATGAGCTTCTAAAATCGTATTTACAACATAAAGCCCCAAGCCAAAAGAATTTGAACTCTTATTACCACCTTGAGTAAAAGGCTCTAAATAATACTCAATATTTTTATCTAATTTTTTACCTTTGTTATAAAACTTTATACTTTCATGGCAAATTATAACTCTTACAGCATTATCATCTGAATATTTAATAGCGTTATCTAATAAATTTTTAATTGCAGTTGTAAATAGTTTAAAATCAACATAAACTACAAAAGTATTATCACTTATAATATTAATTTTTTCATTTTCTAAAAGCAACATTTCCTTTGCTTCATTAAAAATGTGAGTAATTGAAATTTTCTTTGGATTTTTTGCAACTCCACTTGTGATTTGCTCTACTGCGGCTAATTCATCTATTAAAATCACCATTCTATCAAATACATTTATAAGTCTTTGCTTAAATTTCGTATCTTCTAGCATTTCAGCTGTAATTCTACCTTTTGTAATTGGAGTTTTAAGCTCGTGCATTATATTTCTTAAAAAAAATTGTCTTGAAGTATTTAAATCTTTAATTTTTTTAATAGCTTGATAAAAAGCATCTGAAACTTGAGAAATCTCATCATTACCCTTGCTTATATTTTCTATATTATCTAAATCATTGCTAGCAAATTTTGTAATTTGTCTTTTAAGTCTTCTAATAGGTCTTAATTTACCTATAACAAATATATAACTAATTAATAAAACCAAAATAACTATACATAATATTATTTGAATACTCATATATCTATAAGAATTAAAATTCGTATCTTCATATAAGAAATCTTTATCATTTGCTATTATATATAAATAATTCTTGCCATTACTTGTAAGAATTTTACTTGCTCCTAAATTATTACTATCTTCAGCCAATGTTATAGCATCAAATAAAATTAATTTTTTACTATCTTGGTCTATTAATTTAAGTTTAAATTGATTTTGTTTGTAATTAAATTCATCTTCAGTAATTGCATTATTTAATTCTTGGAGTTTTAAATTCGCTAAGTAAGAATATCTAGCGTTTAGTTCGTTTGAATAATTATCCTTATCATAATTAATCAACCAAATAAACGCCATTCCTATAGTTGAAGTAGCTAATATAAAAATAAAAGTAATTACATAAAAAATACTAGATTTCATTGTGTTAGCTTATAACCAATTCCCCTAATTGCGTGAATATGAGTTGGAGTTTTGCTATCATCACTAATTTTTTGTCTTATTCTAGAAATAATTACATCTATACTTTTATTAGAACTTTCTTCATTAATTGAAGAACAATTGTAAATTAATTCTTCGCGGCTAACTACACCACCTTCTTTTTTAATTAAATAACTTAAAATATCAAATTCTGCATTTGTTAAAACTAATTCTTTGCCTCTAAAATAAATAGCGTGTTTAAATTCATCATATTCTAAAGTCTTGTTGCTATGCTCGTTTGCACTTATTTGAATTTGTTCAAATCTTCTTAAATGCGATGTAATTCTAGCTTTTAATTCTTTTGGATCATACGGTTTTGGTAAATAATCATCAGCGCCTAATTCTAAAGCTTCTACTTTATCATTTATATCGTGTCTTGCAGATGATACTATAATTGGACTTGTATATTTTTTTCTAATTTCTTTACATACTTCAAGTCCGTCCATTCCAGGCAATGTTAAATCCAATATAATCAAATCATATGTAGTAAGATTTAATTTTGACAATCCAATATATGGTTCATCAGCAATATCAACTTTCATATCATATTGCTCTAAATATTCTTTTAAAATTTCTGCTAATTCTAAATCATCTTCAATCATTAATATTCTAGTCATTTTAACTCCTTTAAATAATTACTAATACAGATAAAACCTTATCAAAATCTATAATTTATATTATAAACCAAATAGCTTACAAAGATTATTTTAATTCATTAAAATTAAAACTATTTATCAAATTAAAAAATATTGTAGCTTAGTGATTGTATAGAACTTAGTTAAATTATTGTAAATTCAAACTAATAAAGAAATGTATTATCTTTAGTCAAATTCTTGACTAAAGATTTTATTTAGCTTTTTACAGCGCTTCCTAAATCCCACATAGGCATAAAAATACCAAGTGCTAAGAAAAGAACCATACCAGCAATAAATAACATAAGAATTGGCTCAATATAGCTTGATAGGTTATCTATAATATTATTAAATCTTTCCTTATAATACCCAGTAACTTTTTCAAGCATTGCATCTAATTGACCACTGGCTTCGCCTGCTTTAATCATTTGAATAAGCATATTCTCATAAAGTTCTGTTTCTTTAAAAGATTCAGTTAAGCTAAGCCCTCTTGAAATTGAAACTTTAGTAGCATTTAATTTATTTTTCATAGTTGTATTAGATATTGTTCTAAGTGAAGTATCAAGTGCATCTGCAATAGGAATACCTGCTCTTACTAGCTCTGTAAAAATAAGATTAAATCTACTCATAGTAGCAAATAAAATAATCTTTCCTATTAGATAAGTTTTTAAAGCATATCTATCAACTAAAGCTTTATAATTATCATTAATTCCATAAAATCTTTTACTAGCAAATATCCCACCAATAAGCACAACTAAAACATATATCCCATAATTTCTTAAAGTATGCTCAATAAATAACAAAGCCTTAGTAGCAGGTGGTAAATTAGCCCCTAGTTGTTCAAATATCTCCTTAAACTGCGGAACAACAACAAGCATTAAGATAGTAAATGCTATAGCAATAGCTGTAACAACTATTATAGGATACCTTAAAGCCTTTTTAAACTTTTGTTGATTGTCATATAATTCTTGTAAAATTTCTGCAAGTTTTTTTAAACTTTCACCCAATTTACCAGTGCTTTCACCTAGCTTAACCATAGCTAGTGTAATATCACCCAATTCAGCTTGAAATGGCTCAAGTGATAAACTTATACTAAGACCAGCATTCAAGTCCTCATAAACTTTAGAAAAAATCTCTTTTACCCTTTTATTTGCACTTGAATTTGCAACTTCTCTCACACTATCATGGATAGAAATACCAGCACCAGCCATAACACCTAATTGGTTAATTGAAGCAATCAAATCAGGTAATTTTATAGTAGGTTTAAAAAAAGATAAATTTTTTAATTTATCAACAGCACTTCCTAGCGAAACGGTTTGAACTTCGCCAGCCTTTACTATACGACCTAAATTTTTATTTTTAGCTTGTTCAACAGCACTTGCCTTGCTTTGTGCTGTTAGAGTTAAGACCTTTTTTTGTCCTTTACTAATATACTCAACTTGAAATTTCTTCATTTATTACTCTTTCGCAACTCTTAATACTTCATCAACACTAGTAACACCCTTAGCAGCTCTTACTATACCATCATGAAACATATCAACAAAACCTTCTTCATAAGCTACTTTTCTAATCTCTTCTTTAGATGCACCCGCTGCAACCATAGAAGAAATTCTATCGCTGATTGGTAGAATTTCACTTATCATTTCACGACCAGTATAGCCTGTTTGAGAACATTTAGGGCAACCTACAGGCTTATAAAATTGTGGATTTTCTACTTCTTTTACATACTTTTCAATTCTTGAATAAAAATTATCAGGTATTTTTGTAACTTGCTTGCAATTAGGGCAAAGCTTTCTTACAAGTCTTTGTGCTTCAATTGCTGTTAATGCACCACTAACCATATAAGGCTCAACCCCCATATCAACTATCCTAGTAACGGCTGAAACTGCGTCATTCGTGTGAAGAGTTGAAAATACTAAGTGTCCTGTAAGTGCTGCTTGAATAGCAATTGTTAATGTTTCAGCATCCCTAATCTCACCTATCATTATAATATCAGGGTCTTGTCTTAGAATAGACCTAAGTGCGGCTGCAAATGTTAGCCCTGCTTTTTCATTAACATGCACTTGCTGAATCAAATTCAACTGATACTCTACAGGGTCTTCAACCGTGATGATTTTAGTCTCAACACTTTTCATATCATTAAGCGCAGCATAAAGAGTAGTTGTTTTACCACTTCCTGTTGGACCAGTTACAAGAATAATCCCATAAGGTGCATGCATTGCTGCTTGAAATCTTTCAAGATTTGTAGGGTGCATTCCAAGATTGCCTAGACTAATTAAAATCTTTGATTTATCAAGTATCCTTAAAACTATACTTTCGCCATTTATAATAGGTAATGTTGAAATACGAAAATCATATTCTTTATCTAAAACCCTAGCAGAAAATCTACCATCTTGTGGTTTTCTTTTTTCTGCAATATCCATATTTGATAAAAGTTTCATTCTAGAAACCATTGGTGGATATATATCTTTATCAAAAATAAATATTTCAGTTAGCATACCATCAATCCTACCACGAACAATGCAGTTTGTCTCGGTTGGTTCAATGTGAATATCGCTTGAGCGATTTACAATACAAGTTCTAAGGATAACTTCAATTAATTTTAAAATTCCAGAGCTATCTTGCTCTCCACCAGTCATTGTAGGATCAGAACTTAATTCTTTTCTAATATCATTGATAATATCTTTTATACTTTCATTTAATTGAATTTTACTTAAATATCTATCAATTTGAGATGGATGTGCGACATAGTTTTTAACAAGTTTTCTACTAAATAAGTGCTGAACTTTATCTTGAGTTTCTAAATTAAATGGTTCTTTATATGCTACATATAAATTAATTTCATCTTCTTTAAAAGGTAAAAATCCATAGTTTGATAAAACTGAATACTGAATTTTTTCAGAAATTTTATAATTAATATCAACTGAATCTAAATCTATATATTCAAATCTTAATTTTTGTGCAATTTTTTCTAAAAATTCTTTATTACCTATTTCAAAATGTAATGCAATATCATCTAAAGTAATACCATTAGTCTTATAAAGGTCAATCAATAAAGATTCTAATGTGCTTTCATCTAAAACGCTTTTTAAATAATTTAACTTATCTTGTGGATTTTCAAAAGACATAATAGTGTCTTTTAATTCCATTTTTCTTCTATATACTAAAACTCCTAAACGATCTACAAATTCCATTACCAGTACTCTTTCACTTCTAATATTTGATTGTTTGAATTTAAAATAGTTAAAACCATCTTAGTAAATGGTTTATCAAATCTCAAACTCATTTCATAGATTTTATCATTATATCTAAAAATATATTTATCATTTTCCTTTATATAATTACCTGATATATAATCATCATAAATATCAGATAAAATATAATCACACTTAGGTAGCTTAATAGAGCTTATATTAAGGTTATCAACTAGTGCTGAATGCAATAATTTTTTCTTATATAAAATAGTTGAATAATAAACAGCATTAGCTCTTGCTTCTTTTGAATTTCTAAGTGCAATAATAACAGCTGATAATTTGTTTATATAATCTGTTCTTAAACATGCAATACCATACAAATTCATCAATCCATCATCTTGATTTTTTACAGCTAAATCATATACTAAATTATTGCATACTTTTGAATATTCTTGATTTTCAATAGCTTTATTAATGTCTGCTAAACTAATGGCAAAACAATTTAAAGCTATTAATAAAAAAATAATTTTTCTCATAATTTACCTTCTTTAATTAAGTCTAAAGTTTGTTTAACACGAGTTGAACTATTAGAATTTAAATAATTAGTTAAAGAATTAATAGCTTGCTCTTTTAAACCTAATTTATAACTTGCTTTTGCAAACATAACCCAAGATTTATCGTTTTTAACATCTAATTTATTTGCAGTCAATGCCCATTCTCTAGCGTTTTTAAAATCGCCTTTAGAATAATATACATCAGCTATATCTAAAGCAAAATATATACTATTAGTTTCAGAAAATTTTAATTTCAAATATTCTAAATCATCTAATTCCTTTCTGCTTTCTACCTTAGGTGTAGCCGTAGAATTTAAATCAGTAATAACTATTGTGTTAGTTTCTATATTTTTAGGTATATTTTTAATAATGTTATTATTTTTAATATTACTTGATTTTGTTTCACTTGTATTTGATTTAAAAGATGAGTTTTTAACATCTATATTCATAATGCTTAATGATATAGTTTCATTATTTGTAGTATCTGATAAAGTAGTAGTATTAACTTCTTCTTGTTTAGGCATATCTACTAATTTCTTATCATTATCTGGCTTATTACTAATTACTTCTACTGGTTTATTGATAATATTTTTATTATCTAATATTTTTTCTTTTTCTAATTTAACCTTAGTATCATTTATAATCTTTTTAACTTCATTATTACTTTTTTTTACATTAGTTTCTAATTCGCTAGCACCTTTTGAGTATGCAAAATATATTAAAGCAGATATAAAAATAACAAATATAATAAAAGCTAATATGTATAAAAAGATATACTTTTTCTTTTTTTTCTTACTTGAATAAATTTTCCATTTATTTTCTAATTCTATAACTTCATGTAAATTAAGCATTTAATAAACCTTTATCAAGAGCAGCCATTTCTAATACTTTTTCATTGATTTTTGGATTACTAAACTCACTAAATCTTTCTTGCTCGTAAAATTCATATATTTCAAATGCTTTATACAATAACATATTAACAGTTCTTAAGTTTCCTTTAGTAACGCTATATATAAACTTATAATTTTTATTACTAAAAAATCCTTTATCCAAACCATTCTTTAAAGTTTCTAATTTCTTATTAATATAAGTTTTAATTTCATCTTCACTAGATTCACTAAGTTCAATACTTTCCCAAATTCTAGTAGTAAAATGTTCTTGAGCTAAAATATCCTCATCAGCAATTGTCTTATGAACTGTAAATAAGAATTTAAACATTCTAGTATCTGATAGTAGTCTAATTTTTTCTATTAATATATTAGGATACATTTGAGCTTCATCAAGCATTACCATATATCCATCGTATTTTAATTCTTCAGGAGTTTGAGTAACTTTATCTTTAAAAATTCTTAAAAAATCTTCGTATTTTTCAATCTCTACATATTCATTAAAAATTTTTCTATGCAACTCTGTGTAAAATCCTGATTCTGAATAAAATGGCTGTTCTAATAATATAATCTTTTTATTTTTTTCTTTTAAATCTTTTTCTATTTTATTTAATAAAAAAGTCTTACCACAACCTGGCTTACCATAAAACAATACTAATTTTAAAGGCTTTTCTAATGAAGTTATAATCTTATGATAAGCAATCTTAGATTTATCAAGATTGATAAATCTAAGGCTTTCTAAATTGTCTATAAATAATTCTTTAGCTAATGTATATTTATTCAATAGCAACCCTTATTCAACATTATTTATTGAATCAAATTCTTCTGCTTTTTCTTTAAATAAGTTTTTAGTAGCAGTAGGTTTTAAATCTTCTTTATAATCTAGTGCTAAAGAGTATCCTAAATCTTCTAAAGATTTTCTTACTTCTTCTTTATCTTTAGTAAAATCAACAACATGCGGAGTGATAACAAACACTAATTCTGTTTTTTCTTTTGATTTTTGTTTAGAGCCAAATAATTTTCCTAATAAAGGAATATCTTGTAATACCGGAATTCCATTTTTACTAAATAATTCAGAATCAGTAATAAGACCACCTAAAACAATAGTCTCTCCATCTCTTACTTGAACAACTGTTGATAATTTCTTTTGTTTTGTATCTGGAGCAACAACCCTATAGCCATCTTTAACTTTTTTATCTTCAATATTTATTAGCTCACTAATGCTTGGATTAATTCTTAGCATAATTTTATTATCATCTGATATTTCAGGTAAGATATTTAATAAAATACCTACGAAAATTGATTTTTCTTCATCAGCATCACCCGTGCTACCACTATCTGTAGTTGTGCTACTTCCTTTTAATTTATAATTATATGTATCACCAACCGTGATTAATGCTTGTTGGTTATTTAAAGTTGCGATTTTAGGACTTGAAACAACTTTAACATCTCCACTTTCTTTAAGAAAATTTATCATACCTGTTAGGTTAATACCCATATTTATAGCTATATTTTCATCTCCATGCCATCTACCTTTATCGGTTTTACCCCAAAATACATTAGAAGTATTTTTTTTATCAGCTAAAATAATAGTGCCATTAGCAGTGTTTCCAATAAGATTTGTAAGAGATGCTCCAGTAGTATCAAATCCTAAATTAAATTGTGTCCAATCTATACCTGTTTTATGAGATTTATTAAGGCTTACTTCAATAATTGAAACATCAATTACTACTTGTTTTTTAAGTGATTCTTGAACTTGATTTAAATAAGTTTCAATCCTATCTAAAATTTCATTACTTGAAGTAACTGTGATTAAACCTGCATTAGCATTGATTGTAGGAGGGGTAATAGGAATATTTTGACCTGAATTTTGAACTATTTCTGAAATCTCTTTGCCTATGTTTTTCCAAAAATCAAATTCTTCTTTAGTTTCAATCATATTATCACTATCTGAACTTGAACCTGAACTTGAACTTGAGCTACTGCTATCGCTGCTGCTTGCTTGAGATTCAACATTTGCCTTAGTAATAGCACTACCCTTACGAACTGAAGTAATATAATCTAATTTAAATGTTTTAGTATTTAAACCTTGAATTTTTAAGATATTATTTGAAAAATCATAATCTAAACCTTGTTCAGCAATAAGCAAATCAAAAATGCCATTAATATGCATATTTTTAATGCTTATTCCATCTTGTCTAGTACTCAATATTCCTTTTGAATATGAATCTTTATAAACTACACTAAAATCACATACTTTTGATAATTGATTAATTATTTCGTAAGCTGAAGTATCTTCTTTATTTACTTTAATATCAAAAGCTCTTTTTGAGCAATCTGCTGCACTTAATGAGCTAGATAGCATTAGCGCTGCACTTAAAGATATAATAGTTTTATTTAACACTGATTTGAACATTCTGATTATCCTTTAAATTAAGTTCTACATAATTAATTGAATTTGAAAGACCAACTCTTTCATTATTAATACTAACTACCCTATAACCTGCAGTAATTATTTCGTTTAAACCATACCATTTTTGATTGATTTTCACTCTTTTATCTACAATAGCATATAAAGTAAAAGTTATAACCTCGTCTGATTTGATTTTGTCCTTATAAAAAGGATCATTTGTTTTTGTAATTTCAAGATAGTCTATTGTATTTCTAACTTGAACTAATTCATTAAATTTATTGTCAAGTTCTGTTCTTGTCATAGCAAAAATTGCTTGAATACAAACTAATATACATAATACTTTTTTCATTAATATTTAATCCCCCATATTGAGATTTTAACATCAGCTTGAATGTCATTTGTATAAACTTTGTTATTTTCGCCACCATTATTATCATTATTAGGATTATCTGTAGGCTCAATTTTATATAGTTTAAGCATATTTACATCTACAACATCAATTGATTTTTCTAAGCTATTTACAAAATGTAAAATATTTTGGAATTTACCAGTTAAAGAAAATTGAACATTAAAAACTTCTTCTACTTTTTGACTTACCAAATCATTTACACTGCTTCTTACATCACCTAAAACTACTTGATATTTTTTAGATAATTCATTAATTTTAGCCATAAACTCAGACCAATTTTTTTGATTATATAATAATTTTGACGCTTCTTTTAATTTATCATCAAAATACATATTCTCATCACTGATTTCTTTTCTTGCTTTTTCTTCGCTAATGATATCTTGTGTTAATTTTTGTATTCTTGAGTTTTGCTTTTCTCTTTCAATAAAATCATCAAGTCTTCTTAACTCTTCTTTAGCTTTATTTAATAATTCTGTTTGTTCTGCCACATACTGCTCTGAACTCTCATATGTATAATCATAGATTAAATAACCAAATAAAAATACACACATAAATATACTCATATAGAATATATTAGTATTAGGCTGCTTTTCGTAATAATTATCTATTTTATCAAAAATACTACCTTGTTTCATCTTAAAACCTTTATTACAATATTACTTTCATGCTCTTTATCTTTATCATCAAGATTTAATATCTTAATCAATACATCTCTTGATTCAATACTATAAGTATCATCAGCACCTATTTCTTTTAAGAATGAAGTTATACCTGTTGAAGTTCCTTTTAAATTAACATTTATAATATCATTATCAAAAGACATACTTGTTACTTTAATATTGCTTTGATTTAAGATACTAGCCATTTTTGTAGCTGCACTAGCTTTTGATAGATAATTAACTTTTTTATCATAAATATTATCTAAAAGTGTATATCTAAATTCTAAAGTTCTTCTAGCTTCATTTACTTCAGCTGATAAACTAGATAATCTACTTTCAAGGTTTTTAATTTCATTATCAATTCTTGTATATTCTGTTTGTTTAGCAGGAATTTTTTCACTAGTATCTCTTTCTTCTACTTCAATAAATTTACCATTTATATAATTATATATAGGATAAATACTAGCCAATACAATAACAGCCAAAATTGATAAAATTAACTTCCCAGAATATCTCTTCGCAAAAGGTGGTGGTCTTAAGAATGTAGATATGTTAAATACATCATTTGGCATTTTTAATTGTTCATTAGCTCTTAACAAGCTTAATAAAACAAATGGATTAATCCTTAATTCTCCGCCTTCTTTTTCAGGAGTAGTTGTAAATTCAGAAGGTGTATTAACCTCAACGGTAAAATTTCTAATATTTTTAAATAAATCATATTTAATTTTATGGATATTAATAAATTCTGCTACCTCAAGACTATTAATTCCAATTTCAACTTTATTATTAAGCATAGTTTCAAGTATAATATCATCATCAAGACACCTAAAGCAAGAAAACAATACTTCAACTTTTTTTAAGAAATTTTGACTTAACCCAATATCAGTTCCTACAAATACTTTTGTAATAGTAACATTATCTAATTGAGCACCTCTTAATATTAAAGATAAATTATTAATTAAGAATTTAAAAGACTCGCTTAAAACCTTATTAAGTGAAACTCTTTTTGCATCATCTACATGGTCAAAACCATATTTTGATAATTCATTTAAAAACATATGTTCAGGAATTCTCTCTCCTAAATCATGAGAAAAGCTACCATGCAACATATCTATGCTAAGTTTATTAATAATCTTATAGTTTATTAATTCTCCATCTTTATACACAGTAAGTGTTGTATATGTTTTATGAAAATATATAAATACTTGAACTCCATCACTTTCTATAAGTTTGCTTGTATAATAATTTTGATACATCAATGGTTCAATATCTATATAATCAATATACTGAAGCTTATTAGCTACATCTTTAAATTCTGTTTCAATTTTTTCATTTTCTACTACAAATACATTATATACTGTATTAATTCCCATACTAGCATTAGAAATACTATAAGATATCTTATAATCCTTGTCTATATCTAATTCTAATACTTCATAAGTTTTGTTTGTAATTATACTGATTTCATCCTCATCTGTATCGTTTGGAACCTCAACAGAAGCATACTTTACATTTTCACCTGGCATATAGGTAATATTGTAAGCAGAATTGCTTTTTTCCTTAACGGTAATTTCACTAAGGACATTATCAGCAAGTTTATAGAGTTTTTTTGTACTTGAATCAAAAGCGACCAATTCTCTTTTTTTCGCTGTTTTCGCCATTTAAATACCTTTTATTTTTTATTGTTTTAAGCCTACTTTTTTTAAAAAGTTCTCATTATCGTACCATTTTTTTTGAACTTTTGCAACCAACTTTAAGTTAATTTTTAATAAAAAAACTTCAGCAATTCTTTTCCTAGCAACTATTCCAATACGCTTAATTGTATTAGCATTTCGACCAATTAGCATTGCTTTATGATTTTCTGAATCTGTAATAATATCGGCATAAATAGTTAAAAAATTATCTTTTTCTATAATTTTATTAATTAACACTTCACAACAATATGGTAACTCATCACTAAGATTTTGATAAATACTTTCTATTATTAATTCTTTAATAACATCTTTAGTTGTTTTATCAGTGCTAAATTCTGGGTCAAAAAAATATGGGTGTTCTGGTAAATACTTTACCATCTCATCTAATAATTTATTTTTATAAAATTTATTTTTTGATGAATAAGGAATGATATTAGGAACAATATCTAATTTATTAAATTCTTCTAATTTATCTAACAATTTTTTAGGTTCAACCAAATCAACTTTGTTTATAACTACAATATGCTCAACCTTTGGCTTTAAATCTAAAAATTTTTTATATTCATCTAAACTATCAAAAATACTCATAACGAATACAATCAAATCACACTCATCTAAGCTCTTTTTAGCAGCTTCTATTAATAGTTGATTGAAATTCTTATTGCTTTCGTGTAGGCCTGGAGTATCTATTAATATTATTTGATTTTCATCGTGCATTATTACCACATTCATTTTTCTTCTTGTGGCATTTTCTTTATGTGATACTAGGCAAATATTTTCGCCTAGTAAAGAATTAATCATTGTGCTTTTACCGGCATTTGTTCTGCCGATTACACTTACAAAACCGCTTTTCATAAAATATATCTTGCTATATCTTGATTTTCTATAATAGAGCCTAATTTATCATCAACTAATTTTGTATCTATTACACAATCTTTATCTTTGTATTTATCACACTCATAAGAAATATCTTCTACTAATTTTTCAATAACAGTATGTAAGCGTCTAGCACCTATATCTTCCATACTTTCATTTGCTTGTGCTGCTATTTTTGCAATTTTTTTAATAGCATCATCTTCAAACACTAAATTAACTCCTTCAGTTTCTAAAAGTGCTTTATATTGTTTTAAAAGTGAGTTTTTAGGTCTTGTTAAAATTTCATACAACTCATCAGCACCCAAGCTATCAAGCTCAACTCTTAATGGAAATCTACCTTGTAATTCAGGGATTAAATCACTTGGCTTACTTAAATGAAATGCACCTGCTGCAATAAATAATATATGATCAGTTTTTACATTACCTAATTTAGTATTTACTACACTACCTTCTACGATAGGTAACAAATCTCTTTGAACTCCTTCTTTGCTAGGGTCTTGTCTGTTTGAATTACCCGAGCTTACCGCAACTTTATCTATCTCATCAATAAAGATTATGCCTTCATTTTGAACTCTTTTTAAGGCTTCATCTTTAATGCTTTCATTATCTAAAACACTATCTGTTAATTCAGTTTCTAAAACTTTTCTAGCGTCTTTAATTTTTAACTCTTTTTTCACTTTTTTATCAGCAATACCAATTACTTTTACCATCTCTTGCATACTTGCAAGTTCTGGTGGTAGATTTGGATTTGTCTCAAGTGAGCGTTGGGTTACATAAATTTCTATAACCTTATCTTCAAATTCTTTATTTCTTAGACGCTCCTTCATCTTTTCTAAGCTAGTTTCATACTCTGCTTGTTTTTCTTCACTAACACCTTTTGGCAATGGCGGTAATAATTTTTCTAAAATTTTATTTTCTATTAGTTCAGCTAATCTTGATTTGTTTTTTTCTAAATGCTCGTTTTTTACTAAAGTTAAAGCTGCATTAGCTAAATCTCTTACCATACTTTCTACATCACGACCAACAAAACCAACTTCAGTATATTTACTAGCTTCTACTTTAATAAAAGGCAAGCCCATTAATTTAGCAATTCTTCTTGCAATTTCTGTTTTACCAACACCTGTGCTTCCTATCATTAAAATATTTTTAGGAACAACATCATCTTGCATACTTTCTTCAAGCTTTAATCTTCTATATCTATTTCTTAAAGCAATAGCAATTACCTTTTTAGCTTTTTCTTGACCTATTACATATTCATCTAAAAATTCAACAATTTCTTTAGGTAACATCTGCATTCTTAATCCCTTAATTCATAAGTAGTTATATTTGTGTTTGTATAAATACAAATCTCTCCTGCAATTTTAAGACTTTCTTTAACTAAAGTTAATTCATCTAAATTCGCATGATTATGCAATGCTCTTGCAGCACTAAGTGCGTATGCTCCACCACTTCCAATAGCACAAATGCACTCATCTTGTGGCACAACTACATCGCCTGTCCCGCTTAATAAAAAGATTTGTTTTCTGTTTAAAACTATCATCATAGCTTCAAGTTTTCTTAAGTATTTATCTTTTCTCCACTCTTTTGAAAACTCAATAACAGCTCTTTCTAAATCTCCTTTTTTACTCTCAAGCATTTTTTCAAACATATCAAATAAAGTAAAAGCATCAGCAGTGCTTCCTGCAAAACCTGCTAATACTTTTCCTTCATAAAGCTTTCTAAGTTTTACTGCATTACCCTTTAAAACCGTATTTCCAAAAGTAACTTGTCCGTCACCACCAATTACTGAAGCGTCTTTTCCCTTATAAGCTAAAATCGTAGTAGCGTGAAACATTAAGCACCTTTTACCACTACTACAAATTCAGCAACAATGCCATGACCTAATTTTGCACTCACCTTATACTCACCTTCTGCTTTAATAGCATAATCTTGAATGCTTTTTTTATCAAGTTCAAGGTTAAATTGCTCTTTAATAGCGTGTGAAATTTCATCTTTTGTAACTCCACCAAATAATGTTCCATTAGCACCTAATTGTTTTTTAATAATAACTTTTTTATCAGCTAAGCTATCTTTTAATTTATTCATTAATTCAAGCTCGTATCTGTCTTGCTCTTCTTTTTTCTTTAAATCACTTGCGTGTTTTCTAAGCACTTCTGTGCTAGCAACTTTTGCAAAACCTTTACCAATTAAGAAATTTTGACCATAACCATCTTTTACTTCTTTAACTTCTCCGGCTTTACCTAAGCCTTTTACATCTTTAATTAATAAAACTTTCATAATTTCTCCTTTTTGTAATATTATTGATTGTAATAAAAAAAAGTATATTTTACGCAAATTATTATGTGGAATTTAAATCTATAATGAATGATTTAAATTCTAATACTTTATTTGATTAAGTATGTCGTAATTATAGCAACCCATCTGCTCGCCTAAATCACAAGCTTTTTTACTTAATTTAAGCGCTTTATTATAGTCTTCTTTTACACCTTCACCATTAAAATAAGCAAGAGCTAAATTATTGCAAGCCATAGGATATTCTCCATCGCAAGCTTTTTCATATAATTTAATTGCTTTATTGTAATCTTGTTTTACGCCTTTTCCTTCGCTATACGAAACGCCAGCATTATAACAAGCATTAAAAACTTCTCCATCGCAAGCTTTTTCATACAACTTAATTGATTTACTATAATCTTGCTTTACACCTTGTCCAATATAATAAGAATTACCTAAATTATAACACGCTTCAAAAACATCTGCATTACAAGCTTTTTCATATAAGTTATTTGCTTTTTTGTCATCTTGTTTTATACTTTTTCCATTTTTATATATCCAGCCTAAACCAAAACAAGCACCAAACTCATTTGCATCACAAGCTTTTTTAAATAATTTAATTACTTTTGAATAATCTTGCTTTACATATTTTTCTTGACTATAAATATAACCTAAAAAACTGCAAGACTTAAAATTATCTTTAGCACATTCTTTTTCCCAAATTTTAGCAGCTTTTTCGTATTCTTTATTTTTATAATACTCTAAACCTTGATTAGCAAAACAAAACACGCTAATAAATACAAATAATAAGATTTTTCTCATTTTTATTCTTTAATATCTTTTTGATAATTTTCTACAGCTTTATTCCACATTAGTTTATATTTGCGTTTAAGATATTCAATTTCTTCTCTAGCTAATTCTAATTCTTTATTTAGCGTATCTATTACTTTTCTATCTTCATCATAAAGCTCTTGCATAGAATAAAGTGCTTCTTTTAAAAAGGCATTTTCACCCCTTAAAACTTCTAAAGTTTCATCTTTTGCATCTAAGACTTTCTCGTGAAGATTAAGAATAGTTCCTATTGTCTTTTCTATAAAATTACCTGCAGGGGTATTTGCAATATCTTGAACTTCTATGTTTTTATCTTTTACAGGAACGATTGCAAAAGTTCCCGCATTTGCTTCTATTAAAAGCTTTTCATTTTCATATTTGTGTTTTAATGAACCACTTTTAATCATAGCCATTACAACTTCTTCATTCAAATGAACTAATTTGCAAAATTCACTAAGTTCAAGATATGTTTGCATAAAAACTCCTATGCTCTTAAAAAGCTAAATTCTGGCAATAAAGATGGGCTTAAAATCTCATTTATATTGCCACTATGTAATTCGCCAAATTCTTTGTTATTCTCATTTATAAGCTTTTTAAATTTACAAAAATATTTATCATCACGCTTATAAATTTCGCCTATTTCATTATTTACTAATTCAATATTTGCATTTAATGGAGCAAATATTTCGTATTCATAATCTTTTTTAATAATTCCCTTACTAGCTATGCTTTTACCATTTTCGCTAAACCCATGCACTTGCATTGTGCCTTGCATTATTGAAGTTTCGTGATTTTGAGTATCATCTTTTTCATAAGGTCTAGCCATTAAATACCCATCAGTAAATCCACGAGATTTTAAAGTATTTAACTCATCATCATATTTTTTTGCATCAAATTGATTATTTAAAGTATCAATTACAGCTTGTTTGTAAGTTCTAGTTGCACAAGCTACATAATATTCACTCTTAGTTCTTCCTTCTATTTTAAAGGCATTTATGGCATTTTTTTCCATAATTTTGTCTATATAATTAGCAAGCTTTAAATCTTTAGAATTAAAAATATGTGTTCCTAAATCATCTTCTACTATTCTAAATAAAGCATTATTTTCTGGATTTTTCGCATATAATTCATAAGGAAATCTACAATCATTAGCACATGCACCAAGATTTGAGCGTCTTCCACTCTGAACTGCTGATATTAAACACCTTCCACTATAAGCAAAACACATTGAACCATGCACAAATGCTTCTATTTCAATATCTGCATTTTTTGCTATATCACAAGCATCTTTTAAGCCTAATTCTCTAGCAATTACAACTCTTTTTGCACCTAATTCTTTATAAACTAAAGCATCTTCATAATTTAAAATATTTGCTTGAGTGCTAACATGGATAGGAATATTAGGAGCTATTTGTTTTGCTAATCTCATAGCACCTATACTAGCGATTATTAAAGCATCAGGTTTTAGCTCGGCAAGTAAGGCCAAATGTCTTTTAAGACCTTCTAGTTGAGCACTCACATGAAAACCATTAACCGTTGCATAAACTTGCACACCTTTGCTATGAGCATATTTTATACCTTCTGCAAAGCTAGTTTCATCAAATTCTTTAGCAGCACGAGAGCGTAAAGAAAACGATGAAAGTCCTGCATAAACAGCATCAGCACCATAATTTACAGCAATTTTTAATTTTTTTAAATTACCTGCTGGAGCAATTATTTGTGGAGTTAGCATTATTTTTTACCTAATGATGCAATTAATGCTTCAATATCATCATTTGTAACCAAATCAGCTGTGCTATCTCCTTCAATATGAACAGCACTACTAACTCTTTTTTCATCATCAATTCTGCCTTCAAACAAGCTATTCATATACTTAGATAATGCTCTCATTACATTAATTACACGCTCAATTTTTTGTCTATGAATATCTTGATATTGCATAGCATCCATTGCCATCATAGCTTCATCTTGTCCCATTGCTAAATTATCTAATGCTTCATCAATTTTTGCTAATTGTTCTTTGCATTCAGCTAAACATTCACTAAATTTATTAACATTAGGAAATTTCTCATTTAAAGTTGTAAATAACTCAACTTGATTTTGAACTGATTTTTTAAAGGTTTTTATAATCTTTTCAGCAGTTGCAAAATAATCCATCATTGTTTCAATTTTTTCAAGTAATTCAGTAGCTTTAACTTCACTATCACGAGTTACATCATCTAATTGATTTACAACTTTATGATCTTCTGTTGGTGGTGGTGGTGGCCAAGATTTCCTTGAATCTGGTCTATATGATTTATATTCTTCTTCTAAACTCAATTCTTCATCTTCTAAATCTTCAATTGCTTCACTAGGCTCTACAACTTCTTCTTTTATATCATTAACAATCTCATCTTCAAAATCATCAAGCCCACCAGCCATTAAAGCATCTAATTCTTCTTGCGTCATTATTTTTCTTCCTTAAAATAATACTTAATTAAAAAATATTAGCTAAAATCATAGCTAATCAAATCTAACTTAAGGTTAAAAAAATGGCTAAATTTGTAAATAATGTTACCGAATTCTTTGATTTTTGCATAAGCAATGAAATAAAGTTTGTAGATTTTAGATTTACTTCTCTTGATGGCACTTGGAATCATCATACATACACTATGAAAAGTGTAACAAAAGATACACTTACTAATGGAATTCCTTTTGATGCAAGCTCATATAAAGGCTGGCAACCAATTGAAAAAAGTGATATGATATTAATCCCTGATGTTACAACAACTTTTATTGACCCATTTACAAGCGACAATACCGTTATTGTAATCTGTGATATTTTTGATGTTTATAAAAATGATTTTTATGAAAAATGCCCAAGAACAATAGCAAAAAGAACTCTTAAAATGCTAGAAAGTAGTGATATTGCTGATACTGCGTATTTTGGTGCTGAAAATGAATTTTTCATCTTTGATGATATTAAAATCGTAGATACAATGAATTATGCTATGTATCAAATAGACACAGAAGAAGGTGAATGGAATGATGGTAAGCATTATGAAGACGCTTATAACACCGGTCATCGCCCAAGAAGAAAAGGTGGTTATACTCCAGTTCCTCCTGTTGATAGTATGCAAGATTTAAGAGCTGAAATGGTTCAAGTTTTAGAGCGTGTTGGTATTGAATGCTTTGTTCATCACCACGAAAACGCACAAGGTCAAGGAGAAATCGGGGTTAAGTTTAATACTTTAGTAGAAGCTGCTGATAATGTTCAAATATATAAATATGTAGTAAAAATGGTAGCTCATCTAAATGGTAAAACTGCTACATTTATGCCAAAACCACTTCATCTTGATAATGGTAGCGGAATGCACGTTCATATGAGCTTATTTAAAAATGGTAAAAACCTATTCTATGATAAAAGTGGCTATGCAGGACTTAGCAAGACTGCAATTCATTATATAGGTGGGGTTTTAAGACACGCAAGAAGTGTAACAGCATTTACAAATCCAACTACTAATTCTTATAAAAGATTAATACCAGGGTTTGAAGCTCCATCAATTCTAACTTACTCTTGTCAAAATCGTTCAGCTAGTTGTAGAGTGCCTTATGGAATTAACGAAAAAAGTGCTAGAGTTGAAATGCGTTTTCCTGATAGTTCTAGTAATGTGTATTTGGCATTTTCATCTATGCTTTTAGCAGGACTTGATGGAATTAAAAATGAGCTTACTGCAGCTGGACCTATGGATGAGAATTTATTTAAATTAAGCCTTGATGAAATTAGAGAAAAAGGAATAGAGCAATTACCACATACTCTAAGGGGTGCTTTAGAGAGCTTAATCCGTGATAATGCTTATTTAAAACCTGCATTTACTGATGTTTGCATACAAGATTATCAACATATGAAGTTTAAAAATCAAGTTTGGCCAGTAGAACAACGCCCAACTGCATACGAATTTAAAACTACATATTCTTGCTAATTATTTAGAGGTTGAAAAACCTCTAAAGTATTAATCAATTTGAACGCTTTTTACCCTACTAAAATTATCATTTTTTGCAAGACTTAGTCTAATTATGCTATCTTCATTAGCAATTAAGCTATGATTAATATTAGCAGCTACTTTTATACTCATCAAATCTTTTAAATTTATACTTTTATTATCAATTATAAACTCAATATCCCCTTTTAAAACTTGAACCACAATCACTCCTGGAGCTTTATGCTCTTGCATAATTTTACCTTTTGGTAAAATAATTTGGATTTCTTTGTTTGCTTCATCATCATAAATTGGAGTTATTTTTAACTCACTTGAATTGCCTTGCCAATCTTTTACTTCATAAATTACATTAAATTTCATAAAATCTCCTTTGAATAATTTTAGGAGTATTTTACTCTTTAAAGAAATAAAAAGACTTGATTTATCTCATTTGTTCTAATACAAATTCAGGTGTCATTTGTTTCATACAATTATGATGTTTTAGTGGGCATACTTTTTTAGCACAAGGAGAACAAGGCAAAAATAATGAAAATAACTTACCATTATCACAAAAAGGGTATGTTTGTTTTGTATTTGTAGGTCCAAAAAATGCTAGAACTTTTATATTAAAACTAGCACCTAAATGCATAATTCCACTATCATTTGCCAATAAATAATCAAGACTAGAAACTGCTAAAGCCAATCTTTTAATATTAGTTTTACCACACAAATTAATGGCTTTTATATCGTATTTTTTAAGCTCATCTTCAATAAAATTACAAATTCCAGCTTCATTCTTAGTCCCAAAAAGTATTATTTTATGCTCTTTAAAAGTGCTAGCAATTTTTGCAAAATAACTAGGCTCATAGCATTTAGCTGCACCATAATTAGCACCAGCTGCTATTCCTATTAGTTTTCTTGTTTTAAGCTTTTTAAAAGGTAAAGCTGTGTTTAATTGCTCGTCTAATCCAAGTGGCTTTATTAGATTAAAATATTTTAAAACTTGATGAGTATTATCACTTTTGTTTGCTTTAAAATAAAATTTTTTCTTAGCATTTAATATAAATAACAAAAACTTAGATGACAAACTTGCTTTAAATGAAATTCCTAAATCAAATTCTTCTTTTAAAGCCTTAATTTGCTTTAATCTTTGTTTTTTTATCTCTACTACAATTTTACCTAAATCCTTATAAAGCTCACAAGCTACAAAACTTCCATAAAAAGTAATTTTTGCATTAGGATATTTTTTAATTAAAGCATTAATAGCACCAGCAGCCATAATAGCATCGCCTAGCCAATTAGGTAAATATATAAAAATTTTCAATACTCATCCTCATAAAATGTCTTAAATCTTTTGTGAAACCAAAAATACTCGCTAGGATTTTTTTCCCACATTTTTTTCGTGCATTCTAATTGATAAAAGCTAAGTTCTTCTATTGTTTTTTCACTAGCCTTTAATGGCTTAAAAAACTCTATACAATAACCATCGCTAATTTCATAAATATAAACAGGCAATAAATAAGCATCACACCTTTTAGCTATAAGACTTGCTGCATTGCTTTGAGTAACTTTTCTACCATATAAAATAAACTCGCTACTTTCTTTAATATGTGCGTCTTGATCGCTTACAATTCCTACTAATTCATTATTGTTTAAAGCCTTAATCATAGGTCTTAAAGCATTTGTTTTTTCTATTAGTTTTACTCCGAAATTTTCTCTATATTTAGTGAGTATGGCATTAATTTTTGCACTCTCTAAAGCTCTTCCAATTATATTAATTTTACAATTATACTTAATAGCAACAGCAGATGGCAAAATCTCCCAATATCCATAATGTGCTGTTGTAAAAACTATTTTTGCATTAGCACTTAATAAATCTTGTAAATATTCTTCGTTTTTGAATAATTTTATTTGTTTTAATAATTTTTCTTGGCTTATATTTTGATTTTTTACCATTGATAATATATAAAAGGCAAATTTTTTATAAACTTGTTTGGTAATTTCTATACTTTTTGGAGCTTGTGTGAGTTTGCAAAAATGCTCTAAGTTTTTTAAGATTATATTTTTATGTTTTTTATTAATTCTAAATGCTAGGCTACCGATTAAATTAGCAAAGAATTTTAAAATCTTATTGGGAATTAATTTTAGTAAAAAATTAAAAAAATAAAAAATAAAAATATATAAATAATCTCTCATTTGCTAAAAACCTTACTAATAATATCTAAAACTTTTTCTTTATTTACATCGCTAAATTTATAAAAATAATGTTGTAAATTAGATGGACTTATTAATCTTTTTGCAGGTTTTTTATCACATTCGTTTAAAAAAGTTATATTAGGACGATTTAAAACCACAGCAATATGAGTAGTCCCGCTATCATTTCCTATAATTAATTTTGCTAATTTGCTTAAAAACACTAATTCATTTAATGAAATTTTAGGCAAGACTTTAGCATTTTTACATTCTTTTGCAATCTCATTTGCTCTATCAAGTTCTATTTGAGAACCCCAACTAAGCAATATTTTATAATCACAATTTTTACAAATATCAATCAATTTTTCTAAAGGAAGCATTTTATTTATCTTGCTTGAGCCATTATGTAATAATATAAATTCATCTTCTACTAAAGGCTTTATTTTATTCATAATATTTTGAGTTTTTATATCATCATAAATTAATACATCACTAGTTACTAACTCATCATTGTTAAATTCTTTTAAAGCAAAGCGAGTTAATTCAAGGCTTCTTTTATACACATTTTCTAAATAATCACAATTGCAATGGTTTTTATAAAAATAATAAGCTAACTTTTCTCTTAAACCATTTTTAGAATATCCATAAGAATTTGCGCTCAAATAATTTGCTAAAAAACCTGATTTTATTCTTCCTTGATAATCAATACTAATATCATATGATTTTTTTAAATGTTTTATCTCTTTTAATGCTTTTATTGGGTGTTTTTTGAGTGGTAATGAATAAATATTATCAAACCAAATAAGTCCATCAAGTAAAAAATAAAACCTAGAATCTACAAAAAAATCAATCCTAGCTTTAGGATATGCAGCTCTTATATAATTAATATGCCATAGCATATGAAAAATATCGCCCATTGCACTAAGTCTAATTATTGCTATTTTCACTTAAATCCTTTGAAATTACACTTTCAAATTCCTTGATTGCTTGTTCATTTGAAAATTGTAATTTTATTTCTATTCTTCTGCTTGCTTGTTTATCTTCAACGCCATCTTTAAATTTTAAATCATTATAGCTTTTGCCAACTGCTACAAGTAGTTTTTCTAATCTTTTATCATTATAAAACGAATTAATAAATTTCATAATCTCCAAAGCTCTTTTTTGAGATAACTCAAGATTATAAGTAAATCCACCAACACTATCAGTATGTCCTTCAATCACTATACTATCAATATTAGCTAGAATTTCAGGTGAGCTAAGCAAGGCATCAAAATACTTAATTAGAGTTTTTTTAAGCTCTTCTTTTGCACTATCTTTAATCAAATACTCCGCACTATCAAACAAAATACTAGCATTTAAGCTAATACTGCCTGAATTCAGATTGATTAAAATATCATTTGATAATTTATTTTGTAAAGCTTGAATTAATTTTGTTTTATTATTTTTAAGCTTTTCGTATTCAACCTTAAACCCACTCAATTGCTTTGCTAATTCGTCTATTTTATCATCTTTATTTTTTATTTTTATTTCAGTATCTTCAAGATTTTTAAGTAGCATTAAAATCTGTGCGTCTTTTTTGTCAATATTACTTAATAATTCTTCCTTATTTTTTGCATTTTCATCTAAATTAAGAAGCAATTTTTTAATATAATCATTTGCATCTTTATTTTTATTTAGCTCATCGTTTAATGAAATATTGAGTTTTTCAAGCTCTTCATTTAACGAGCTCAAAAGCTCATCTTTGCTAATTATTAAAGCTTTTGATTCATCTAAATGTTTTTGTTCATTTTTTAGCTCATTTTGTGTAAAAATATATTTTAAAACAATAGCACTAAGAACTAAAATAAATACAAACAACAATCCAGCCATCAAATCAGCATAAACTATCCAAAAATTATTATTATCTTTATTACGCATTATTTATTTTATTTAATACCTGATTTGCTTCTTTGCTAAGGTTTTCAATATCAGCTTTTAATTCATCAACTATTCTAAATTCATGTTTTTCATCTTCATAAATATTCTTAAAATCTAATAATTTAGCTTCTAAATCTTCTTTTAATTTAGCAAATTCTTTCAAGCTATTTTCAATTCTTAATGAAAATTCATCTATTTTTTCTTGCATTTGCTTAGTATTTTTATTGCTTAATTCTAAAGATTTTTGAGCTAAATTTGTATGAACTATCGCAATTTTTTCATAAGATTTAAATAATTCTTTAAAACCTGTAAATTTATCTTGATGGAGTTTTGATATTTCATTAAAAAACTCATTATCATAAAGCTTTGATAATAATAAATTTGTATTAGAAAATAACTCACTATTTTTTCTAAGAGAAATTCTTTCTAATTCTTCTTTACTCCAAAAATATTTTTTACTATTAATTCTATAATTTTCTTTAAAATTATTAATTTTAGCAATACCAAGTCTTGAATAAAACATCCACCAAATAGTAAGAAAAATCCCATAAATTGAAACATAAAAAGCAGTTGAAATTCCGCTAAGCAATAAGCTAATTTCTCCTTCAAGCGCAGCTGAACTACCTACTTTAAAATCAGGCATAGATATTGCAATACTTATAAAAGTTCCTAAAATTCCAATCATTGGAAAAACAGCACTAGCAATATATCCAAATGAAAGTGGCTTTAGCTTATGTAAATAATTATCAAAAAATTCATCAAAACTCACATTAGCCTTACTAATTTCATCAATTCTTAAAGAATTATCTTTAATAAAATCTTTTAAATCATTTTCAAAAATTGACGAATTCTTTTTAATTTTTGCATATACACAATATTCATTTTGCGGTGCAAAAAACATAGCAAATACTAAGAGCACAGCACACATTATAATAGTATGTAATGGCATAATAAGTTTTATAATATTTAAATAAGCTAAAATCGCTAACACGAAGACTAATAAAGGTAAAAAGATTAAAAATAAAAAAGAAGAAAATACACTTTTCTTCTTTTTAATAATTATTGTTTGCAAGATTAATTCCTATTCATACAATTTAACTCGCTAAACGCTTGTAAAAGGCGTTTTTGCATAGATTTTTCTCCAGCAACTAACCACATTCTTGGGTCATAATATTTCTTATTAGGCTTATCATCACCTTCAGGATTTCCGATTTGTCCTTGTAAATATCCGTGATTTTTTACTTCATATTCACGAACACCATCCCAAAATGCCCATTGAGTATCAGTATCTATATTCATTTTAATTACGCCGTAATTGATTGCTTCAGTGATTTTTTCTGCTTCACTACCACTTCCGCCGTGGAATACAAAATTAAGTGGTTTTGCACCCTTTTGTAAATATTCTTGACAATTATGCAAAATTACTGGCTCAAGTCTTACATTTCCTGGTTTATAAACCCCATGAACATTACCAAAACTTGCTGCGATTGTATAATTTGTCCCAATTTTGCTTAATTCTTTATGAGCTAGTGCTACATCGCTTGGTTGAGTGTATAATTTAGCATTGTCAATATTTGTATTATCAACTCCATCTTCTTCTCCACCAGTGCAACCTAATTCAATTTCTATACCGATTTCTAATGCGTTAAATTTCTTAAAATATTCGCAAGAAATTTCAATATTTTCGTTTAAACTTTCTTCGCTTAAATCAAGCATATGAGAACTAAATAAAGGTTTTTTATGAATTGCATAAAATTCTTCATTTGCCTTAATTAAATCATCTATCCAAGGTAAAAGTTTTTTTGCTGCGTGATCGGTATGTAAAATAGCAACTACTCCATAAGCAGCTGCTACTTCATGCACATACTTTGCACCTGCAATTGCCCCAATTACTGCTGAATTAGGACAATCTTTTCCTGCAAAAAAACTTGCTCCGCCATTACTAAATTGAATAATAATAGGCGAATTTGCTTCACGAGCAGCTTTTAATGCGGCGTTTATAGAATTTGTTCCTACAACATTTACTGCTGGAATTGCAAATTTATTTTCTTTTGCGTAAGCATAAACACGCTCTAAATCTTTACCATAAATAACACCTGGTTTTACTAATTCTAAAACACCCATTATAAATCCTTATTTAACTTGTAAGCCTGAATTTTTAATCAAATTCTCAACTTCGTTTTTAATTAATTCTTTATGTTTTTCATTTTTTAAACCATTTTCAATAAATGGAGTTGCTTCTTGTAAGCTTCCTTGTCTGCTAGCTCTAAAATCTTCTCCTAAGATTACATGAAAACCAAATTGAGATTTTACAGGTTCTGAAACTTCATCTTTTTTAAGTTTTTTAGCTGCATTGAAAAACTCAGGAACTAATTCATTTGCACTCATATAAGGTAAATCGCCACCCATTGCTCCTGAACCTTTATCAAGTGATTTTGATTTAGCAAGTTCGCTAAATTTAGCTACTAATTTATCTCCTTTAAGACCTTTTAATTGTTTTAATATTTCTTTAGCATCAGCTTCACTAGCAACTAAAATATGTTTAGTTTTTACAGCTTCAGGAACTTTAAAATCATTTGAATGTTCATCATAATATTTTTTAATTTCAGCATCACTTACCTTGATACCTTCAAATTTTTTCAATAAATATTGTTGAGCAAGTAATAATTCTTTTGCACTATTTAAAGCTGATTGAAATTTCGCATCTTTATCTAATTTCATTTTTTCAGCTTCTTTAGCAAAAAGTCTTTTTGATAATACATCTCTTATTAAACCATCTTTAACTTCTTTTGGAAGCGCACTTACATCGCTTATTTGAAATTGAGCTAAATAAGGTGCTAAATCATCGCTTGTAATTTCTCCACCTTTATAAGTTGCAACCACAGCTGCATTTAAGCTTACACCACATAAAAGTCCTGCTAGAACTAATGAAATTTTTTTCATAATATCTTCCTTTTTCAATTGATTTGATATATCATTTTACAAATATTGTGTAAAAAAATAGTAAGATAGTAATTATGAGAAGAAGAGAAAAAGAAATTAAAAATAGATTTTTAAATAATTATAAAAACGCAAAAAGTGAATTAATTTTTAATAATGATTATGAACTTTTAGTTTGTGTTATGCTATCAGCTCAATGCCTTGATAGTAGAGTTAATCTAATAACACCAAGTTTATTTGCAAACTATCCTGATATAAATTCTTTAGCAAATGCAAATTTAATGAATATAAAAGAATTAATTAAAAGTTGTAATTTTTATCAAAATAAAGCAATTAATCTTATCAAAATGGCAAAAAGTGTTGTGGAATTTCATTCAGGAATTATACCTATGAGATTTGATGATTTAATAAATCTTGCAGGGGTTGGAGAAAAGACTGCTAATGTGGTTTTATGCGAGAGTTTGGGTGCAAATGTAATGGCTGTAGATACTCATATTTTTAGAGTTAGCAAAAGATTAAAAATATCAAATGCAAAAACTCCTAATGATTGTGCTAAAGAGCTTACGAAACTATTTAAAACTGACCTTGATAAATTGCATAAAGGAATGGTTTTGTTTGGAAGATATATTTGCAAGGCTAAAAAACCTGATTGTAATAATTGTTTTTTAAACGATTTATGTGATGAATATAAAGAGCAAAAGAACTCTAATAATCAATAAAAAACATTATTTTATAATATTTATTGTTTTAATTGCTGTATTTTGTTTGCAAGTGCATTTGAAATTCTTAGATTTTTGCGAGTTTTTAGAACAAGATAGTTATGAATTAAAAATAAGCAATAATTATTTAAAAACTAAAAATAATAAAAGTTATTATGTTCTAGCACTTGCATATAAAGATGTTTTAATATACACAACTACTAAAAAAGAAATTAAATCCAATAAAATTAGATTAAAATTCGCAGCTAAAAATAAGCTTAATTTTTATGAATACTTACAAGCTAGATTTTATTTACCAAGCTATGCCTTAGAAGAATTAGATGAGATTAAAGAAAACGCATTTGTAAGTTATTTTATAAATCAGCACGAGAATTTAACTATGAAGCAATTTTTTGGAGCTTTGTTTTTTGCAAAAAGCATTAGCAAGGATTTAAGAGATAGCGTAAATTACTATGGGATTGCACATTTACTAGCAATATCAGGCTATCATTTAGGGCTTATTTATTCTATATTTTTCTTTATATTTTCAATTATTTATAAGTATTTTCAAAAAAGATTTTTCCCATATAGGTCAATTCATTTTGATTTAGGAATAATTATTTTCATAATCTTAGCCTTATATTTTTATGAAATTGGTCTAGTTGCAAGCTATTTTCGCTCATTTATAATGGCTATTTTGGGATTTTATTTTATAATTAGAGCAATTAAAATTCTTAGTTTTTCGCATTTATTTTTAGCATTTTTTATTTGCATTGCTATTAATCCTAGCTTTTTATTTAATGTAGGATTTTTCTTCTCTTGTCTAGGGGTTTTTTATATATTTTTATTTATTTATCATTTTAATGCTAATTCGCTTACAAAACTAATCTGCCTTGAACTTAGCACCTTTTTTGCAATGGTTGCACCTGTTTTATACTTTTTTCCATTGCTTAGCTTTCAACAATTATTAGGGATTATTTTAACTCCTATTTTTGTGATTTTTTATCCTTTAGTTTTGTTTTTACATATTATTAATTTAGGAGATTTATTGGATAAATACTTATTAATGTTTTTAGATTTTAAAATGTTTGCAACTAATTTTAAATTGGAATTTAAATATTTTTTCATTTATTTAATACTTAGTTTTTTATCAATTTTTCATAGGTATTTAGCAATTTTTGTTATAAGTTTGAACTTAATATTTTTTATTTATCTAGGATTTTTATGAAAAAGATTTTACACATTTTAAAAACAATTATTAATGTAAGTGATAAAGGTATTTTACAACACGCTAGTTCGCTTTCTTTTTATAGTGTTTTAAATATTATTCCGATTTTATCTTTAAGTTTTTTTGTATTCGCTCATATGCCAAGTTTTAAAGAACAAAGCAGCCAATTAAATAATTTTATATTTAGCTTAATTTTGCCAAACCAAGAAGCAAATTCTGTAAATTACATAGAGCAATTTTTACAAAATAGCACAAAACTTGATGTAGCAGGAATTATCGCTATGGTTTTTGCTTTATTTATGTTTTTTAATGCTTATGAAAATACCATCTCGCACATTAGCAATACTCCTAAAAAGGGCTTTTTTTCATCACTTAGCACATATTGGTCGCTAATTACTCTAGCACCTTTAGGATTATTAACTAGCTTTTATTTAAGTTATAAAATTCAAAAATATATAGATGCAATAGGACTTAAGTTTAATTTCTTAGGGATTTTACCTTTTTTAATCATTTGGGCTTTGTTTTTTGTATGTTTTCATATATCAATTAATAAACATTTAAATCCTAAAATCATAGCTCTAGTAAGCTTTTTAGTAGCTTTAGTTTGGAGCATTTTTAAAAGTCTTTTTGTATTTTATATATCATTAAATAAAGTATATGCTAGCATTTATGGTAGCTTTTCTGCTGTTTTATTTTTCTTTATATGGCTTTATTTTTCTTGGATAATTTATCTTAATGGAGTAAGAATTAGTTCTTTACTAAACACAGATAATGCAAAAACAAAATCAACAAAATAGGAACTAAATTCCTATTTTAAAATCCATAATTGTTTAATTTAAATTATATAAATATATTTAATAATTTTATAAATATTTTGCTAATTTAAAATCGCTAATTTGACTATATATTAGGAATTTCAGAATATTTTTTCAAAATTTATTTTTTTTAAGTAAAGTTTAAGATTGTAGGAGTAGAATGCCGGCGCATTTTAATTAAAAAGGAAGAAAAAATGAAAAAGTTATTAGTTTTAACAGCTATCTTAGGTGCATTTAGTGCAGGTTTATTCGCAGAAGAAAATACAGACGCTACAAAAGTTCAACCAGTAGAACAAACTCAATCAGTAGAAAATGCTGATGCAAATGCACAAGCAGTTGCAGTTGAGCCAGAAGCAGAAAAAAAAGACGCTGAAAGCAAATAATTTCTAAGCTACCTTTTAGGTAGCTCTTCTTTATATATCAATCAAAACTTTATTAAATAAAATCTCAAAATTATTACAAAATTACTCACTTTTTTAAAAAAATAAAATTAATTGCTTATATTTGTAACAAATTAAATATTTTAAGACAAAATAAAGCGATTTAATAAAAGGAGTTTTAATGGAAAAAATCAATCTCGGTATTGCAACTTTGCTTAGCAATGATAATGGCACTAGTGTGCTTGAACTTAATTTTTATAGCACATTTATTTGTATTATGCTTGTCTTAATTTTGGGTAGAATAATTACTAAATATTCTAGCTTTTTAAGAAATTACGATATTCCAGAGCCTGTAACTGGTGGTATCATAGTAGCATTTATTTTATTCTTATCTAGTTATTATGCAAATTTTACAATCAAATTCGCAGAAGATATAAAAACCCCACTTTTATTAGCATTTTATGCAACGGTTGGGCTTAGTGCTGATTTTGATAGTATCAAAAAGGGCGGGAAATTACTAATTACTTTCTCAATTGCTGTTTTCGTCTTATTAGTGGTTCAAAACGCAATTGGTGTTGGAGTAATGAGTGCTATGGGTGAAAATCCATTAATAGGCTTACTTGGTGGCTCAATTACACTTAGTGGTGGGCATGGAACTGGCGCTGCTTGGGGAGATACATTTCAAGAAGCACCTTATAATTTCGCACAAGCAACTGATATAGCAATGGCGTGTGCTACTTATGGATTAATTTCTGGAGGGCTTATTGGTGGTCCTATGGCAAATTATTTAATCAAAAAATTTAATCTAAAAAGCGATGAAGTAGAAAACAATGAAACATCAAGTGATGAAGCATTTACAAGTCCGCAAAAAGTAAGATTAATTACAAGTTATAGTTTTATTACAAGCTTAAGTTTAATTGCTCTTGCTTTAGTGATTGGTAATGCAATTGATTATGCGTGTCAAGCAGCAAATGTAGCTACTAATAAAGAAATTCGCTTTTTAAAATTCTTAGATAGTATGCCAACATTTGTATGGTGCTTATTTTCAGGAATTATTATTAGAAATGGCTTTAGCTCACTAAATATTCATAAAGTATTTGATAGAGAAGTAGGTGTGATAGGAAATGTGGCTTTATCATTATTCCTTGCTATGTCAATTATGACTTTAAATATCGTTGAACTTATAAAATTAGCTGTTCCAATTAGCGTTTTATTAGTAATTCAAACAATAGCAATTATTATTTATGTAAGATATGTAACCTTTGTTATTTGTGGCAAAAACTACGCAGCAGCTTGCCTTGTAGCAGGACATTGTGGCTTTGGTATGGGTGCAACTCCAACCGCGATTGCAAATCTTCAAGCAGTAACAAATCACTTCGGACCTTGCAAAATAGCATTTATTATCGTTCCTATTATGGGTGGATTTTTAGTAGATATTGTAAATGCTCTTGTTGTTACTGGCTTTGTTGATCTTTTATTTTAATTCCTAGATTTTCTAGGAATTACATTCTTTTGGGGTTTTTAAATCAGGTAAAGTAAAATTAGCCTTTTTTAAAAGCTCTAAAATCTCTTTAGTATTTTCATAATTTATCTCATAATAAATAAACGCCCCATCTCTACTAGCTATTAATAAATCAGCATCTTTTAATATCTTTAAATGCCTTGAAATCCTAGACTGAAGCATTTCAAAACTCTCACATATCTCACATACGCAACATTTTTTATGAATATCTAAAAAAGCTAATATTTTAAGCCTAGTTTCATCATTTATAGCTGCTGTATAATTTAATAAATTCTTCATTTTAATCCTTAGTAAAATAAATAAAGTAAAATTCCAAAAATATTTGCCATTGATAAAATACTAAGTATAAATATTATCATCATACGAATTTTAAACATTGACTTAAGTAAAATTAATTCAGGCAAAGAACAACCCCCACCAGCTATTAAAAAACTAAAAAATATACCGATAGGAAACCCAACATTTATTAAAGTTACTCCCAATGGAATAATCAAGCAAGTTTGTATATAAAGCAACAAACCAACAAAACTAGCCAAAAATATACCATAAATTCCAAAACTAGATAAATAATCTTTAATAAATTCAACAGGCATAAAATTATGCAAAAAAGCACCTATTAACATACCAAATAATACATAATAAAAAATATCATTATATGATTTTAAAGACTTGTATAAACATTCATACAAATTAAGCTTGGTATTTTGATTAAATTGAAATTCTTTAGTTACAATATCTTTTAATAGCAATCTTGCAGGTATTAAACCTATTAAATAGCTTATAATAAATACAAATATAACTATATAAATAATGTAATAAAAAGTTATGCTAAAACCAAATGCACTAAGTAGCATAGTAATTAGCATAGGATTAATTAATGGCGAAGTTAGTAAAAAAGCACTAGCTACTCCGTGATTAATATTATTTTTAATTAAAGAATTAAAAACAGGTATAGTTGAACAAGAACAAAAAGTAGTAATTGAGCCTAAAAATATTGCTATAAAATATGAAAAAACATTATTTTTTAAATATTTATTAAAGCTATATCTTGAATTAATATAAAACATAATCATATTGATAAAAATAAATAAAAAGCTTATTTCAGCAGTTAAAAACAAAAACTCATAAAAAGTTTCTAATAATTTCTCACTTGTAAATTCCATAAAAATCCTTTTTCAAAATAAAATAATTTTGAAAATTTATTATAGTATTCTAAATATCAAGTTATCTTGATATATTATAAATATATTAAATACTTTTCACAAGATTTCAATCAAAATAGCTATGAGAATTTAAAATTAAGAATTTTTATAAATATTTTAATTACTAATACAATTTATACTATTTTTAAGCTTCTTTTTAGGATTTGGCAATTCATCAACCATTGCTATTACAATCATACTCAAAAGCTATTTATCTTCTTATAACAAAATATCTAATTTTGCTCTTTTAAAAAAGTAATAAAATTAGCTCATTTATATATTTAATGCTTTAATAATAACTGATTATCAAAAATACCACCTACAATAAAAACATACTCACTAAAAATATATTTATAATCAAACAAGTCTAAAACATACTTTAAATAATCCTTAATTTTAGCTATAAATTAATCTTTCTTAAAAATAGCAATAAGTAAAATTAAAAATTATGTTTAGTCTAATTACTATATGATTATGTATAAGTTAAATTGATATAAAGTTAAATTATAAGTAAAATAAATTGTATAAATAATAAAACTTTTTAAAGTAACAAAATCAAAACATATTAAAAATTACCATAAAATATTGTTCTTATAAATCAAAAATAATTCCAAAATACTAATTAAGTAAAACTAATAATTTATCTCTTAAAAATAAAGCATTTATATCTAATATTTAGTAGAAAATATTTAAAAATAGTATTAAACACACAATTTTTAAATATTTTTATACTAAATAATTTATTTAAAATATATTTTTAATTATATTTAACACGAAAAATTGTGCTAAATATAATTTATTTTGTATTATTTTTTCATCTCTATTGCGCGTTTTAGCATTTGATCGGCTGTTGTGATACTCTTAGCGTTTGCTTCATAAGCCTTTTGAAAAATAATCACTTGAGTAAGCTCCGTGCCTAAATCCACATTGCTTTGCTCTAAATAATTTGATTTGATTTTATATGAGTTTATTACATTACCATTTGCGTCGGTAAAAAATATAGGATTTCCACTATCAGGAGTAGTGCTGAACTCATTTTCTCCATTTTTATGTAAGCCTTGCTCATTTACGAAATTAAACACTGCAAACTTAGCTACAGCTTGAGATTTACCATTGGTAAAATTAGCTAATATATTGCCCCTTTCATCAATAGCATAATCTTTTAAAACTCCTGCTGGATAGCCGTTTGCTTCTACATAACGCTCTATTTTTGCATTATCAATACAAGTTAATCCATCATATCCACCCTTGCCATCAACTCTTGGGCTTCCTAGATTTAGATTTATTCCATCTATTTGATTTAATTCATTTGTATTTAATGAACCATCAGTATTAAAAATAATATTCCCACTAGCTTCACTAATAGTATTTCCTTGAGTATCTTTTAAAATAGCAGTAGCTTTAAAATTAAGCTTATCAATAGCTTGTATTTGCAAATCAATTTTTCTAATATTTCCATTCGCATCATAAGTTGCTATATCAAATTTATTATTAGCACCTACATTAATAGTCTTTACTTGCCTTGCACTAAAGCTATTTACATTCCCGCTAATTGTCTTTTCTAAATTCCCAAACTCATCAGCAAATGCTTCTATAGTATCGCTTCCATCTCCCCTATCAACTTCTAATAAAATTCTAGCATTAGGCTCAAGATTACTTGCTTTAAAAGTGCTTTTATTATTATCAATTTCTAATTCAATATTATCAAGATTTATATATTTATCTTCTTCGTGAAAAGCATTGCTAAGATTTGCTTTAATATTTACATTTGTAGTTGCTACTGCATTCATAAAAAGTGTTCTTGGCAATGTTATAGGAGTTTGTGCGTTTGGTGCGTTTAGTTTAATATCTAAATCATTATTAGATATTGTAAAACCAGCATTTGAACTAACTTTTCCAAACATTTCTTTAATATTTTCACTCATAGCACTCGCATTAAATCCAGCATTCATAGTCCCTAGCACAAATCTTCCAAAACTATCAACCAAATTAAAATCGCTATCAATATTAAAAGCCCCATTTCTAGTATAATAAGTATTACCATCGTAATCTTTTATGCCATAAAATCCCTTGCCTTCAAGTGCTACATCAAAGGTATTTTGACTAGAAACTAAAGCTCCTTGTTTTTGAGAAAAAGTTGAGCTTAAACCACTTGCAGCAAGTCCAACTTGATTTGCCCCAAAATTATTTAAGCCACCAACATCATTGCCTGTTTGATAAAATATGTCTTTAAATTCAGGCATAGCAGCCTTGTAGCCAACGGTGTTTATGTTTGAAATGTTATTAGCTAATAAATCCATTCCAAAACTATGAGTTTTTACCCCACTAACCCCGTTATAAAATGAACGCATCATAGTTTTTCATCCTGAAATTGTGCTATATCATCAAAGCTGATTTTAATACCAGAAGCGTTTAAATAAGCCTTGCCATCTTCAAAAGTAACCCCATCAACCTTAAAATACCCGCTAGGAATTTGAACTATATTTCCGTGTTCATCTTCATATTGAGCTACGAATTTAAAATCGCCCTTCTCTCTAATAGTTCCATCTTCATATCTAGTATCCCAAATAAAATTATTATTACCTTTTTGAATAATGTCTTTATTAACTTTAATTGCGTCAATTTGCTCTTTATTTGAATTAAATACACCTATTACTACATCATTTGGAGCACCATTTGGAAAGTATAAGTTAAACGGCAAATCAACGGCCTTACCATCGTGAGTAAAGGTATCTTTTTTAAGCACAGCCATTTTACCAACCGCATTAATCATACCAATTCCTACACTATTGCTAAGTAATTCCATTCTCTTAGCTAATTCATCCATAGTTTTATTGGTTTTTTCTTGAGTTTCAAGAGCTGCTAGTTGGCTTGTTTGAGTTAGCATTTTATCACTATCCATTGGACTTGTTGGGTCTTGATGTTTTAATTCTTCAAGCAATAATCTCATAAAAGCTTCTTGAGAAATCTTAGAATTTGGATTAGTCCCATCGGCTTCTTTTAAGGCTTTTGCATCTGCTTCTTGCTTTTTTACATCACTTGTATGAATGGTATTATCAAGGCTAAAGCCCTCTGATTTTTGCTTATCAGAAAGCGTATTAGCATTTTGTGCAGCGATACTTGTATTAACACTCATAGCAGTATTATTCATAGGTGAAATTGCCATTTTCTATCCTTGTTTAAAAATATTTTTACTTATATAGCAAAGTGTGTTCCATATTTAAATATTTTTTGGCAAAATGCGAAAAAAGGAGCAAAAATGTTAGGAAAAATCATAAAAGAGCACGAAGAAGAATTATTCTCATTATACAAATTAAACTCATCAAGCAATCACGATTTAGCAAGGCTTATAAATAATGATTTAAAAGAACTTGGCTTAGAAATAAATGATATGAATTTCAATTCATATTTATTAAGAATTATTGAGCTAAATACTACAAATTATGAAAATACTTGCAAAAAAAATAATATAAACTTAGCAAAAGCAAAAGATTTAGCATATAAAAGAGTAAAAGAATTTTACGAGCAAAGACATATAAAAATCATTGAAAAATTAAGCCCTTGTTTAGATAGATTTTATGTAGATTTATTAAATCTAGTGCATAAAATCGGTCTTGTTTTTAATAGTATTCAGCCTAAGTGGGATAAGGCAATTGAAAAAAATAATGAATTTTTTAAAAGTTTAGAAAATCCTTATGAGTTTATAAAAAATAATAAGCTTTATTATCTTGATGAAAATGATGAAATAGCTACTAGGATTTATGCAATAGCAATTAATTTGGATACTAAACCAGAGCTTTTACCATATTCTTTATATTTTGAAGAAGAATTTAAAAAGATTGATGAATACTTTAATGAGTTTTTTAAATTAAATCATAAAAATGAAGCATATATAAAATATCTTAAAGCCTTGCAAAATGCTTTAATGAGTAAAGAGCTTAGCCTAAAGCCTTGGCAAAATGCTGAAATAGCTTGGATGGGGGCAAAGGACTTCATTCAAGTTGGGCATTTTTTAGAATATTACGAAGACGCTTTTACTCATTCAGTAGCACTTGAGTGGGATATTAGAATTGATGATAATTATGATTTTAATAGTGAAAGTTTTGTTAATAAGATGAAAAATAGCTTAAATAAAGCTTATAAAAACGCTAATATAACTAATCAAAACGCATTAAATCTAAGCCTAGCTAATTTAGACAAAATTGAGCTTCATATTAGCAAACCTATACTTTATTATGGAGCAGAATTAAATGGCTTATTTTCAGCTCAAGTTGTGCCAAATGATGAATTTGTATCAGCAAATTATGGCAAAAAAATATTTGCATTTTTAGATTTTGTCTATAAAAAAACAAAATCAAAACCAAGAACAATGCTAAATCAAAAAGTATTTGATAAAGCCTTTAACGACTACAATAAAAGCGTATTAAATGATGAGTTTTTATGGAAAAAGATTTATGAGATTAGCACCATTGGACACGAAGCAGGACATATTTTCTTTATAGGTAGCGATACAGAAAGCTTGATGAATACTAATGGAGTATTTAAAAATATTGAAGAATTTAAAGCAAGTGCTGGTGGGATATATGATTTTTGTAATCATTTTGATGAAAAATACAAAAAGGCCTTATTAGCAAATATAACAAGTAGAGCAGTATCTTTAATGGCTTATAAAAGCACTAAAGAAATAGAGCCTTATTATTGTGAAGGTTTGATATTTTTAGCGATATTGTTTAAGAGCAAGGTTTTAAGCTTTTCAAATGATACTTTATTAAGCGTTGATTTAGAAAAATTTGAAGATTTTCAAAAGGAATTTTTAAATGTATATAACGAACTTGCAAAAACTTATCTTAAAAAAGAAAATGCAAATAATTTTTTAAAAGATTATGCAGTGTTAAAGGATTTAGAATACATTAGCACAAATAAAGATTTAGTAAAACTTGGCGATGAATATAGAAAATTATATGATGAATTTGCCAATGTTTTAATCAAGGAGAACGAATGAGTAATACCCTAATAATAGTAGAATCACCAAGCAAAGCTAAAACAATTTCAAGATTTGTAGGTAGTGAATATAGCGTAATTGCATCTAAAGGTCATATTAGGGATTTGCCTAAAAATAAATTAGGAATTGATATAGAAGACGGACATTTTAAACCTAATTATGAAATCAGTAAAACTCACTCAAGCATAGTAAAAGAATTAAAAAGCCTTAGCAAAGGTGCTAAAGTCTTACTAGCAACCGATGAAGATAGAGAAGGAGAAGCAATTGCATATCATCTAGCAAATATCTTAGGCGGAGATGTTTTAGGCTATGATAGAATAGTTTTTCACGAAATTACAAAAGACGCTATTTTAAACGCTATTAAACACCCAAGAAAAATAGATTTAAATAGCGTAAATGCTCAACAAGCTAGGCGTATGCTAGATAGAATTGTGGGTTTTAAATTAAGTGGCTTATTATCAAGCAAGGTAGCAAGCAAGCTTAGTGCTGGTAGGGTTCAAAGTGCGGCTTTAAGATTAATTATCTTAAAAGAGCGAGAAATAAGAAATTTCGTAAGCATTGAGTATTATGAGCTTGATACTAAGTTTAAAACAGATTTAGAAGTAGAATTAATAGAATTTGACAACAAGAAATTATCAAAAACAAGCATTACTGAAAAAGCCTTAGCCGAAGAAATCCTAAAACACATTAAAAGCTCGGATTTTATCGTAGATGAAATCAGTATAAAAGAGCGTAAAGATAGTCCAAAGCCACCTTTTATGACTTCTACTTTACAACAAGCTGCTAGTTCTAAATTAGGTTTTTCTCCTAAAAAAACTATGATGTTAGCACAGACTTTATATGAAGGCGTTCAAACTCACGCAGGATTTATGGGTGCAATTACTTATATGAGAACTGATAGCTTAAACTTAAGCGAAGAAGCAATAAAATCAGCAAGAGAGCAAATAGCAAAAGACTACGGCAAAGAATATTTACCGACTAAAGCAAGAGTTTATGAGACTAAGAGCAAAGGCGCTCAAGAAGCTCACGAAGCTATTCGTGTAACTAATGTTAGCTTTACTCCTGAAATTGCTAAAGAGTATTTAAAGGCTGATGAATATAAATTGTATAAATTAATTTATGATAGATTTTTAATGACCCAAATGGCTGATGCGAAGATAGAAAACAATACAATTTATATCACAAGTAATAAGGCGAAGTTTAAACTAAGTGGAAGAAGAGTGCTTTTTGATGGGCATTTAAGATTGAATGATGATGCTAGTGGAGATAAGATTTTACCTGCTTTAAATAAAGGCGATAAAATGACTTTACAAAGCTCAAAAATAAAGACCTTACACACAGAGCCACCTGCAAGATACAACGAAGCAAGTCTTATTAAACAACTTGAAGAATTAGGCATAGGTCGTCCTAGCACTTACGCACCTACAACAAGCCTTTTAATTGATAGAGATTATGTGAAGTTAGAGAAAAAACAACTAATCCCTACAGAAAAAGGCGAAAAAATCATAGAATTTTTAGAAGAACATTTTATGCAAATAGTAGATGCGAAATTTACTAGCAATATGGAAGAGCGTTTAGATGAGATTGCAACTCATGGGCGTGATTTAGATGAGGTTTTAAATGAATTTTATGAGCCATTTATCACTAAAATCAACGATGGAAAAACAAGTATTCAAAGTCAAAAACAAGTAGAAAAACTAGGAGAAAATTGCCCTGATTGTGGTAAAGAATTGCTAATTCGTGAAGGCAAATTCGGTAAATTCGTAGCTTGTAGTGGTTATCCAAAATGCAAATATTCAAGGAATTTAAACGATACAAAAACCGAAAACAAAGAAGAAAAACCTAAAAAAGAATTAGTAAAACTAGATGTCCCTTGCCCTAAATGTGGTAGCGATTTGGTGCAAAGATTTTCTAAAAGGGGTGCATTTTATGGGTGTAGTTCTTATCCTAAATGTAATTTCATTAGCTCATACCCACTAGCTAAAGAAAAATGCGCTAATTGTGGCGGAATAATGATTATAAAAGAACTTAAAAAAGGCACATTTATAGAGTGCTTAGATTGTAAAACAAAAATAGAAAAATAATAAAAGAATTTGTAATTAATCCTAATTACAAATTCTATTTTAATTTACTTAAAAGCTCCATTGCTAGAATGTGCTTGCATATAGCGTAATATTCTATCCTTTTGCTCGTCAGTAATTTTTGCATTCATTTGCATTGCTCCTAAATAAGCGTCCCATTCATCAATTGCGTGTTCGCTTGGAGCGTGTGCTGCGTGACAACTCGTGCAAGAATCATAATAAAACACCTCAACACCTTCAAAAGCAGCGTCTTTATCAGTAGTTAAAGAGCTTGATTTTACCCAAAAGCTCATTTCAGGCTTAGCGTCTTTACTCTCTAAATAAACAAATTCCGCATTTTTATTAAATGCTAATTTATCTCCTACAACTTCTCCACTAATGCTAACCTTAGCTAAATCTTCTTTAGTTTCAATTAGCTTAACCATAGTTCCTTCATAAATCGTTCCGATTTGCTTTTGATTTTCATCTAGCATTGTCGCTTTTTCATCTAAAATAAATCTAATATCTTTAGCAAATTCTTGCTTTTTTATCTCAACTTTTGCAGGAGTTGGTAAAAATATTTGCTGATAATCAGGCTTGTATGCAAAAGCACTTAAAGTAATTAATGATAATCCTATAATTTTTCTCATTTTACGCTCCTATAATTGTTGGTGGTGTTGTGTTTTTATATGGTTTAACAGCTTCGTTTTTACCTAGCTTTCTAATCGCTACTAAGCAAGTATTTACGCTTGTTGCTTGTGCCATTTGAGAAGTTGGGCGAGATGAAGTCAGCACATTTACATGACCTTGATTGCATCTTGCATTATCTTTATCATCTTCAGGGTCATACCAAGCACCTTCTTGAATAGCTACAACGCCACTTCTAATATCATCACTTAAAAATGCACCTGCTAATAATCTACCACGATTATTATATACTTCTACCACTTCGCCGTGCTTAATACCAAGCTTTTTAGCATCTTCAGTATTAATTACTACAGGCTCACGACCTTGAATTTTGTAAAGCTCTCTTACCCAAGTATTATCAAGTTGAGAATGAATTCTATATCTTGGGTGTGGGCTTAATAAATGGAATGGATATTTTTTGCTTAATTCTTGATTTCCTAAATATTCAGCCGGTTCAAACCAAGTTATATGACCTTTAAAATCAGGTAAATCATAATCAGCAAATTTTTGTGAGTAGATTTGGAATTTTCCACTTTCTGTTGCTAATTTATTATTCACTGGGTCTTTTCTAAAATCAGCGTGGCGAACAAATTCATAAGCTTCTTTTGGAATTTCAAAATGAAGTGAGCCTTTCTCCCAAAACTCATCAAATTCCATTTCATTTATACAATCACTCTTCTCATAAAAACTTCTTATCCATTCTAAATGGTCTTTCTTGCCACCACTAAACTTAGCCAATTCTCTTTCGCCAAATCTCTTTGCTAATTCATAGAAAACATCATAATCATTGCGGCTTTCATACACAGGCTCGATTACTTTTTTCATAGCATATACCCAATCTTGTGAATATGAACCACCAAAACTTATATCATCACGCTCAAGTGTTGTTGTAGCTGGGATTACTATATCAGCCATTTTTGCCATTGGTGTCCACCAAGGCTCATGAACAACTATTGTTTCAAGTTGTCTTAAAGCATGAATTAATTCATTAGTATTTGGATGGTGACCTAAAACACTAGCACCTGCTACATAAAACATTTTAATCTCTGGATATGTAAAGGTTTTGCCTTTAAAATTAATAGTTTTATTTGGATTTAGGATAGCTTCGCTTACACGACTTGCAGGGATATTTATATTTACGCTATTTTTTCCTTGTGGTAATCCAACAGGAAGTAACGCTCCACTAAACGCTCCACCAGCCGAGCAATAATGCATAGAAAAGCCAAATCCACCACCAGGAAGTCCAACTTGACCAATCATACAAGCTAAAGTTATGATAGCCCAGTCAGCTTGTTCGCCGTGATGCGCTCTTTGATTTGCCCAGTTACCTGCTAAAAATGTTCTTTTACTAACGAATAAATCGCATAATTCTTTAATCTTAGTCGCATCAATTCCACAAATCTTAGCCGCCCATTCAGGAGTTTTTTCTACTCCATCAGTTTTACCTAGTAAATATGGTAAAAATTTATCAAATCCATCTGTATATTTAGCTATAAATTCTTTATCATATTTTCCACTTGTATATAAATAATGGCACATTCCAAGTATCATTGCAACATCGGTATTTGGGACGATTTTTATCCATTCAGCCTTTGTAATTTCTGCCGCTTTTGTATATTGTGGGTCAATGTTAATAAACTTTATATTACTAGCTGCGTATTTTTTAAGCCAACCATCATTCTCACGATTAGCTACCTTAAAATCTATTTGATTATCCTTGTAAATATCACAACCCCACATTACATAAACTTCGCAGTTTTTAATCATTTGCTCGTAATTTGTTTGCAAACTATAAACTTCTAAATCCCCTGCTATAGCAGTATTTACTTTACCCGCTGCTCCGTTACTATACTCTCCATCAGTGCCTATTGCTCCACCTAAAACGGTGTTAAAAAATCTACCTGCAACTGCGTTACAATTATGAAGTAAGCCAACATGACCCCATCCACCATAACTTGCGTTAAAGATATTTTCTGGTTTTGTAGCTTTAAGCTTTTTATATAATAAATCAAGCACTACATCCCAACTAACACGAACGAAAGGCTCACGACCCCTTAAATCAGGGCGATTTTTACCTTCTAAAAAACTTTTTCTAACACTTGGATATTTTACCCTTGTATCTGAATATGTTCTATCTATGATAGCTTTAGTGATTACGCTTGGGTTTTTATCACTTTCGTGTGGGATAAGATTGATTATTTTTCCTTCGCTATTTACTTCGGCTGTAAATGCACCAAAATGTGTAGCGTGTGGGATTTGCTTGATATCATAAAAATTTGTATCAGCACTCAAAGGACAAGTAATCGCACTAGCTGTAATTGCTGAACCTTTAAGGAATGTTCTTCTTGAAATTGCCATAATTTCTCCTTTTTAAAATATAAAAGAACATTTTATATAGTAAGTATTATCATAAAGTTATAAGGTATTTTTAGTCTTCTTTGAATAATTAGAATTTGAAAATGAAATTCTTAAGAAAAATTATAAAATATATATTTTTATATTTACTAATAAAAATTAATTTATATTTAAGATTTTAAATATTTAATAATAAATATTAAATTTTTATAAATTAATATTTTATCTACTACAACAATATATAAAGCATTTTAAATACAACTAAATTACTATTAGAAAACTTGTAATATTTAAGTATTTTATTGCGAAAAATTTAGCAAAAATTGTTGCAAAATTATCATTTTTTAAGCTTTGTTTTTTCAATTTATAAATATAATACCTTGATTTATATCAATTTTTTAGCATTAATAAAAATCAAGCAACTTTTTAAGGATTTCATATGAATAAGACCATAAGAATGTCATTACTAGCATTTACGATAATTAGTTCAGTTCAAGCAGCAGATGTAACTAATGGAACTTTAAATATTGATAAGATAGATGATGAATATAGTAGTATTAATCAAACAAATATAAGTAAAATTAATTTTACAAATGGAACCACACCAGAAAACACTAATTTTACCATGAAAGGTGGTGGAGACTTTCACCCAGAAGATAGCTTTGAAGGAACTTTTAAAAATTTTACTATTGATAGCACAAAACACATAAATACAAGTCAAAAAAGTAGAGAAGATAGAAGCACTTTATGGATGAATAAAAAAAGCTCTATGACAATCAAAAATAATTTTACTATAAATGGAGATTTAGATGACCCTGCAAATATGACAGATGATGATCTGAAAAGCAAAGATGGAATTTATATAGAAAATGCTAATGCTTCATTGTTAGTAGAAGGTGATTTGATAGGTAATAAAACTTACTTAGTAAATGATAAAAATTCTAAATTTACTGTAAAAGGTAATACAAAACTAGAAAATACATTTTTGCAAAATAAATCAGGCACAATGACATTAAATACCTTAGAAGGTAATGGCTCTTCTAATTCTAAGCTAGAAAATAAAGCCGGTAATCTAAACGCTGAAACTATTTCATCTACAACTATTAATAGCAAAGGCGGAACTCTAACTTCTAAAAATATCAATAATAATTCTATCATCAATAGCGAAACTGGTGGAACTATTAATGTTACAAATGAAATTAATGGCTCAGAAGTTAATGGCAAAGGTGGAAAACTAACTGCAGGAAGTATTACCAATAATTCTACAATAACAAGCACGAGTGGAACTATTAATGTTACAAATGAAATTAATAATTCAACAATAAATGGCACAAGTGGAAATATTACTGCGGGAAATATCACAAATAAATCTACTATCAATAGTAAAGGTGCGACTATTAAAGTAAATAGCAATATTGACAATTCAACAATTGAAGGCGATAGTGGAACTTTAACTGCGGGAAATATCACAAATAAATCTACAATTAATAGTAAAGGTGCAAATATAACTGCTGATAATATTACTGCTAATTCAATTATAAATAGTGAAAGTGGTGGGAATTTAAGTGTTACAAATAATATTGACAATTCAACTATTAAAAATAATGGTGGGACTATTGATGTTAAAAATGATGTAGTAGGTTCTACAATTGATGGAACTAGCGGGACTTTAAAGGTAGCAAACAATATAGATAGCTCAACTATCAATAGTGATGGTGCTACAATCCAAGTTAAAAATGTTACAAATAACTCAATTATTAATAGTAATACAGATGGTAATTTAACTATATCAGGCGATGTTATAGGCTCAACTATTAATAGTAATGCTAATGGAAAATTAAGCGTTAATAATGTTAAAGATAACTCAACTATAAATAGCAAAGGTGGGACTTTAACTACAAAAGAAGTTAATAATTCAACTATTATAAGCGATAGTGGGGCTTTAAATATTAATGGCAATACAAGTGGCAATACCATTACTCACAATGGTGGGAGTGTAATATTAGGTGACGCAACTAATGAAACTACCGGCACTAATAATACAATTAATATCAATTCAGCTGGCTTTAATATAAATTCTAATTTATCAAATGGCACGATAAATACAAAAGGCAGTGGTGTTGCTAATTTCACAAAAGACAATACAACCATAACAGGCACTAAAATCATAGGAGATAATCCTTCAAGCATTAATGTAATGATTGGTCAAGATAAAACTCTCACATTAAAAAATGCTAATGCTACCAATTCTTATTTTGGACAGACTACAGGTAGTGTTACCGGTGGTCTTACAATAAGTGGTGGTAATTATGAGAATGTTATTTTAGGACAAGGTGGTGGAGGAGCAACTATACAAAAACTAACTATCACAGATAATGCAAATATAAGTGGGGATAGAATAAACGCTGATAATCTTACAATAAAGAAAAGCTCTGTAACTACTAGCGGAAATATTAGCACCAATACAAATATCACAATTGATGGTTCAAATGTTGATTTTAAAGATGTTATTATGGGTAAAGATAAAGTTACATCAACAATTAATATCACCAATTCAAATCTTACTTCAAACAACACTAAAGATGGTGGTATTTGGTCTACTCAAAGTGGAAATAAAATAAATATAACTAATTCTAAGCTAGATTTAGTAACCTTAAAAAGTGGTAGCGATATAACAATTAAGGATAATAAAACCGATAAAGCCTTAATGTCAAAAACAGAAGTAACATCAACTCAAGGCGGTGTAACTTTAGATAATACAGATAGTAATGCAAAGAACATAAATGGTAAAAATATCAATATTACTAACAATTCAAATATACTTTCTGGAACACTTAAAGCTAATGAAAATGTAAATATTAACAATAACTCAAATATCCAATCGGGTAAAATAACAGCTGAAGGTGGAGATATTACGCTAGATAATTCAAACACAAGCGAAAACGCTAATTTAGAAAGTAAGTTTAATAATGTTACTTATAAAGGCAAGTCTAATATACAAGGCAATACCATAGCAGGAGCTGATATTATCATTGAAAATGGTGCAAATGTAAGCAAAGGAACTCACACAGCTACTAATATTAAATTAAATAAAGATGGAAATATAAGTGGCTCATCAGAGCTAAATGCTACAAATCAAGCCGACATTGGTGGCAATGTAAGTGGTGGTAAAATCACTGCAAATAACACTATAAACATTAATTCTGGTGGTAATGTAAGTAGCGGAGAATTAAATGCAAATGATATATATGTTAAATCAGGTAGCAATGTAAATGGTGGAGTATTTACTGGCACAAATTCTATTAATATTGGAGGATTAGGTAAAGACAAAACTAATGTTAGTGGTGGAGAATTTACAAGTAATTATTTTAAATCTACTAATGCAAGTGTTAGTGGTGCAAATATCAATACAGACGGAGCTTATTTTCAAAACTCAACTTATAATGGAAATAGCTTTAAATCAACTGGCGATGTAATTATAGATAACAATAGCGAAATTAATTCAGCCCTTGATATAGGTGGTGATGCAAAAATATCTTATGGAAGTAAGCTAAATGCAGATATTATAAATGTTAAAAATATAGACATTTATGAAACAAATACAATAATCAATGCCAATATAAATGCAAGTGGATTTTTAAATATGTATAGTGATGCTACCTTAAATGCAGATAAAACAATCAAAGCAAATAGTGCAAGAATAGGAAGTGGAAATATAAAAGGTATTTTAGATATAGATGATAGTGTAAATTTATTCAATGCCAATGTAGAAAAAACTGCAAAAATTACAGCTAATAATAAAATCCAAGCATATATGTTTGGAAATATAAACGGAGAATTAGAATCTAAAAATAGTGATATACTCTTAGGATATGGAGCTAAATCAGATGAAAATGCTAAGTTTATAACAAATAGTGGAAGCGTTATTTTAAGTAATAAAATGCTTATGGATAACGCTCCTGTAACAGATACTCAAGAAACCGATATAAAAGGGACAATTAATGCTAATAAATTGCTTGTAAAAGATGGTGCTACATTAAATGCTAATTCTACAATAACTACTACAGCAGAATTTGAAAGCAAAGCTATTTTAGGAGAAAGTGGTGTTGTAAATGCTAATAGCGTTACTTTAAACGATAGTAGCACTAAAACAAACTCACAAATCAATGCTACTGATATAAAAGTAAATAATGGCTCAACTATACAAGGTGGCTTAAAAGCTAAAGATATAACGATTGATAATTCAAAAACAGAAAATGCTACCATAAATGCTAATACAATAACCTTACAAAACAAAAGCGTAATCAACGAAGGCACAAAGCTTAGCACAAATACTAATGGTGGTAAAATCATAATAGATGGAAAAGATACAAAAGTATTAGCGTCAATTGAAGATACTGATAATTTAGAAGTAAGAAATCAAGCTACACTTAGTGGTAATGTAAATATTAAAAGCACTACTACTATAAAAGACGCTAATTTATCGGGAAATCTAACTTCTAATGAAGTTAATTTCATTAATTCTAAATTAGATAATTCACAAGAAACTACAATCAAAGCTAATAAAACATTATTACAATTAGCTCAAGATATGCTTTTAGAAAAATTAAACATTCAAAATAAAGATGCTAATAAAAATAATGATGTTAGAATTGATGGGAATTTAAAAATTGCTAATTCTAAGATTAGTAATTCTAATATAAATGCAGCAAGTATAGATGATACATTAAATCTTAAAAATGTAGATTTAACTAATGCAAATATAGGTAATGATACTAGCAAACGCTTAAATGATTTAACTTTAGATGATGTTAAATTTACTGGAGATACTATCAGTGCTAAAAATACTAATATCTTAAATACAAAAGAAACTAAAGAAATTGATGCTAATTTAATTAAAGCTGATGAGAAATTAAGCATTACAAATTCTAAAAATATAAAAACAAATACTCTAAATGCAAAAAATACTGATATAAGTTCATCTAGCGTAACTTTAACAAATGGTAATTCTAGTGATTTTTCAGCTACTAAACAATCAGTTGTAAATGTTTTAGGAGAATTATTTACAAATAAAGCCTTAATAGATTGTTCTACTACTAATAATGGTTTAATTAAAGGAACTAATTTAGTTACCGTGCAAAATGGCTCTATTATTAATTCAAATATTAATAGTAGCGGTAGAGTAGATATAATAGGTGGTGGCTCTTGTGCTAATAACACAACTACTACAATTAATAAAGCAATAGAAACTAATGAATTAGTAGCTAGAAGAGGTGCAGTGATTAATGCAGATAGTAATTTTAACAATGCTACAATTGATAATGCTACTATAAAAGGAGATTTAACTAGCAAAAATCCTAGTGGAACGCTACTAATTGCAAATGGGGCTGAAGTTGCTGGCGGAAATATTGATGTAGCAGGTAATATAATCTTAAGCAATGACGCTCAAAATCTAGGAGAGCATAATGGAATTAGTCCAGAACCACCTGCAGCTAATAAGAAAACTACCATTAACTCTACTATAAAAAATGCTAATGATATTACTTTAGGAAAAGATACAACGATAAATGCAGATATTAATAAAGCTAATAATATTACAGCTACAAATGCTACATTGAACTCAAGTAATGTAAATGCTAATAATCTTAATGCTAATAATTCTCAAATAGGTAAAGATGATAAGAGTTCTAATATTATCTTGCAAGGAATGGCAAATATAGCAAATAGCGTAATTGATGCGACAATTAATGCTATAAAAGATATTGTTGTAACTTCAGATGATAAGAATAATCCAAGCAAGATTAATTCTAAACTAACTTCAAAAGAAAATATCACAATCAAAGGAAGCGAGCCTACGCAAGTTAATGCTGATTTAAAAGCAGATAAAAATATCAATGTAACTAATGCAACTATAAAAGATAATACGAATTTAAATGCAAATAATGATATTAATTTAAACAACACTAAATCAAATAATATTAAAGCTACTTCAAATTCTGGGAATATTACTATTAGTGGTGGGGAGTTTAAAGGAAAAGACGCAATAATCACTGCAAATAATGGAAAAACCACATTAACTAATAATGCTAAAGTTTGCTCTAGCATTGATACTAAGGATTTGGATTTAAATAACAAAGCTAGTATTTGTAGCGATGATACAACTCCTGTTACAATCACTAGCACAGGTTTAAGCAATATTGATGGTAAAAATGGTGTTAATATAGGCGAAAATGTTACATTTAATGCGAATAATTTGGATATTAAAAATATTGATGATAAGTCTAAATTAGACGCTAAATTAAATGCTAGTGGGGAATTTAAAGTAAGTAATTCAACTTTAAAAAATGATATAAGCGTTAAAGGAAATAAAGCTTGTTTTAAACCAGATAACACGACAACTCTTAAAGGAAAAGTAGAAGTAGATTGCCTAGATTCTAATCAAACTACATTTGATGGCGAAGTTATAGCTAAGAATGTAAAAGATAATGGCTCACAATTTAACAATAAAACTACAATAGATGGTGGGACAAATAATTTAAATAATTCAACATTTAATGATGATTTAACACTAAAAGGCGAAGGCAATACTAAATTAAGCAATGCTTCTATGAAAGATTTAGTAAATGAAGCTATTAAAGTGGTATTAGATAATATTAAATCATTTAATAATATTACAAATCAAAATGGCGGAGATTTAAGCATTAATAATACTGATAAAATCGCTGGAACAAGTATTAAAAATAATGGGGATAAATCTAAATTAGACTTTAATAATATAGGCGAATTAGCAACCAAAATTACAAATGATGATGGCGGTATTTTAAGTCTTACAAATGTTAAAAATGTAAGCGAAGATATTACAAATAATTCAGAATTGAATGTAAATAATTCTATTATTAATGCTGCTATTAAATATGACAATAATAAGTGTGGGACATTAAACACTAGCAATGGAATTTATAATAACAATGTAGAACAATGCAATATAAATGCGAACTTAAATAATACCTTTAATAAAGATATTTTAGTGCATAATCATTCAGAGATTTCAGGTAATTTCACTGCAAACACATTTAAAACAAATACGCTAAATGCTGATAATGCCTTCATAGAAATTACAGGAACTAAACCTATATCAAGCATTGATGATTTGGCTACAAATACTTATGATAAGACAAGCGATTTAAAAAATAGCACTTATACAATCAAAAATTCAACAATAAGAGCTACTAATACAAATAGCAATGGTATAGGTGGAATTAGAGCTGATAATTTAATAGTGGATAATTCACACATTCAAGCACAAGTTGTAACTAATACTCTAAATGCTAATAATTCTAAGTTTTATATTTATGGTGGTGGAATTGATACTAGTTTAGAAGATAAATTCAGTGGTCCTATCATAGTAAATAAAGAAGCTTTAGGAGAAAATAATGAAATCGTTTTATACAATACGAACTTAAGTAAGTTAATAAATACAAGAGTTCCTATTGCTATTGTAAATGGTAAAAAAGAAGATAATGAAAAAGATAAAGCTTACTTTAAAGTAACTTATAAAACCGTTTTAGCTACTTATAATACTAAGGTTTTAAGCTTTGATGAAATAGGTAAAGATGGAGTATGGAGTTTAGGTTTAACAGATAAAGAACCAATAATTAATAAAGATAGCATTAGGTCTAATTTAGAAATAGATAAAGAAGCTTTAAAAGGTTTTGGTAAGGTTAGTGCTGATGATAAGGATTTATTGACTTTAGAATATCTTGACCCAGCTGTTACAAGTGCGGTTAAAAACATAATGTATACACCATATTATGTTGCTAGATATTATATTGATGATAATGACTTAAGATTTAATTACTTAAGAAATGATGATAAAAATAAAGGTTTTTGGATAAATTCTGATTATGGTTATTTTGAAACAGATTCAAATAATTTAAAAGGTAGCAGAGTTAATGTCGGAGTAGATAATAAAGTATCTTTAAAAAATCTTGATGTAGCTTATGGTATAAAAGCTTCTAAAGCAAAACTAAAAGCTAATAAAGCATTAAGCACTGATGTTGGAATAACTGGCATTGGACTTTATGCTAGCACGAATTTTAATTCGGGATTTTTCGTTGATTATGACTTAAATTTACTAACTTTAAAGGGTAATTATAAGAGCGATTTAGCGATGATAAATACTACAAGATATGATAATTTATGGCAAGCAAAAGTTAAGGTAGGACAAAGATTTGGCTCTGATTATTATGTAGAACCTAATGTTAAATTAATAGCTACTCGCTATCCAAAAGTAAATATTGATGGAGCAGTATTAGGAATTCAAACAGAACAAGCAGCTCAATATACTGCAAAAGCAGGTATTAAAGCTGGTGCTAAAATCAATGATAAAGTAGGTTTAAATACTGAATTTGCTTATATTAAAGACTTAAACGAAAGTCCAAGTAATAGTGCTAATGATGGTATGACTTATTATTTTGAAAGGGTTCAAGATAGAGGATTTGAAATAAAATTCGGAGCTGATTATAAACCTAGTGCTAATACTAACATTAATTTAGATTTTGCTAAGAGCATTACAAATCACTTTAATAATAACTACAATATAAACTTAGGATTTTCTTATAATTTCTAATCTAAAATCAAGCAAGGCTTTTTTAAGTCTTGTTTGATTTATCTTCAATCAACAATGCTTTTAATATTTTTAACTTATAAAAATTTTTATCTTTTCTAAATTCTATAAATAAAAAAGATTTTTAAAAGATTAGCAAGACTTTTAATTGTATTTGATTTATCTTCAATCAATAATATTTTTAATATTTTTAACTTATAAAGATTTTTAACTTGTATTTTAATGTTTTATTTGAGTATTTTAAGTTTGCTTATAAAGATTTTTATCTTTTCTAAATTCTATAAATAAAAAGGATTTTTAAAAGATTAGCAAGACTTTTAAGCCTTGCTAATAAGATTTATACATTAAATCTAAAGTGCATTATATCGCCGTCAATTACTTCGTAATCTTTACCTTCTAAGCGTAATTTACCTGCTTCTTTAGCTTTTGCTTCGCCACCACAATTTACAAAATCATCATAGCTAATTACTTCAGCTTTGATAAAGCCTTTTTCAAAATCATTATGAATTACACTTGCAGCCTTAGGAGCTTTATAACCTTTATGAATAGTCCAAGACCTAACTTCTTTAACCCCGCAAGTAAAATAAGAAATCAAATTAAGCTTAGCAAAACTTGTCCTAATAATAGCTGCTAAACCACTTTCATTTACACCTAATTCTTTTAAAAACTCATTAGCTTCAGCTTCGTCCATTCCAACCAAATCTTCTTCAAGCTTAGCACATAATTTTAAAACGCTATGATTTGATTTGGCTGCATATTCACGCACCTTTTTTACATAATCATTATCATCTAATAATTCATCTTCGCTTACATTAACGCCATAAATTACTTCTTTAGCACTAAGCAATCTTAATTCTTTATTTAAAGTTATAAAAGCTTCGCTATCACGATTATTATATTCACTAGCTAATCTGCCATCTTCAAGGTGTTTTAATAAATCCTGTGCTAATTCAAGGCATTCTTTAGCACCTTTAAGATTTGCTCTTGCTTCTTTGCTAAGTCTATCAAGCTTTTTATTAAGTTGTTCAATATCAGCTAAGATTAATTCAAGATTTATGATTTCTATATCTCTTAACGGGTCAACCCCACCTTCAACATGAGTGATATTCTCATCATCAAAACATCTTACTATATGTAAAATCAAATCAGTTTCACGAATATTTGCTAAGAATTTATTCCCTAAACCTTCGCCTTTGCTAGCACCCTTTACAAGACCTGCAATATCTACAAATTCTATCATTGAATGCATTATTCTTTCAGGATTTACTATATTTGCTAAGACTTTTAATCTCTCATCAGGCACTTCAACAATAGCTTTATTTGGCTCAATGGTGCAAAATGGATAATTTGCTGCTTGAGCGTTTGCTGCCTTTGTTAAAGCATTAAAAGTCGTGCTTTTACCAACATTAGGAAGTCCAACAATACCTACGCTAAGGCTCATTTTGCACTCCTTGCCATTCTAAGTAAGTTTATAATATTCATTCTAACTCCAGCTGCACTTGCTCCATAAGCATTCTCGCCCCACACTTTTTCTACATAAGCAGGTCCAGCAATGTCTAAATGCAACCATTTGTCTTTATATTCTTTTCTAATAAACTCGCCTAAGAACATTCCTGCACTAATTGCCCCACCATATCTTGAGCTACCTGTATTGCTAACATCAGCTATTTTACTTTTGATAAGCTCTTTAATGTGTGGATTAAAGTGTAAAACGCAAGTATATTCGCCACTTCTTTTTGAATTATTATAAAACTCGTTTTGCAAGTCTTCATTATATCCCATAATACCACTTGTATATTCGCTAAGTCCAACCACACAAGCACCTGTTAAAGTAGCTAAATCTATTAATAAATCAGGCTTTAAATCTTGAGCAAAACTCAAGCAATCTGCTAAAACCAATCTTCCTTCAGCATCAGTATTTCTTACTTCTATACTTACACCTTCTCTTGAAATCAATACATCATCAGGCATATATGATTTTTCGCTTATGCAGTTTTGTGCTGCACCTATAATTCCATGTATTTCATAAGGTAGTTTTAACATACTAGCTGCTTTTAAAATACCTAAAACAGCAGCCGCACCACTCTTATCAGCTTTCATAGTTAGCATATAATCAGCCGGTTTAAGACTTAGCCCACCTGTATCATATACAAGTCCTTTTCCTACATAAACTATTTTTTTAATAGCGTTTTGTGGTTTGTAAGCTAAGTGAATTAATTTTGCAGGATAACTACTTGCACGATTTACTGCTAAAAATGCGTTCATTCCTTCTTTTTGTAAATAATCATCGCTATAAACATTGCATTCTAAATCAAATTCTTTAGCTAATTTTAAAGCGTCTTTTTCAAAACTAAGTTGATTATAAGTGCTTGGAATTTCATTTACTATATTTTTTACATCTTCACAAGCATTTGCTAATACTTTACCTAGCTCAACGCCTTGTTGAATATCATCGTTTTGTTGTGTTTCAAGGCTTATTAATTCTATTTTAGAATTCTTAGGTTCTTTATGATATTTATTAAACTCATATAAAGATGAAATAACAGCATAAATATGAGCATAAGCACTATAAAACTCACAACCAAGATTAATAAATTCAAGGCTAATGCTTTTTATATTTAAGTTCTTAATGCTCTTAATCGCACTACCTAAACTAGCTATAAAACTAGCATAAGTTAATTCATCGTTTAAGCCAACATAAAGCGTTCTTTTAGCTAGGTTGCAAATCGCTCCAACTCCCTTATAATCATTTATTTCAAAAAATTCTTTATCATCAAATCTACTTAAATCTTTGTTTTGTATCAAACAAACTTTAAAATCAGTATTTTTTTCATTAAATACTACTTTCATTTTTTTTACCTTTCTTACTTAATAATTTATTTTCTAAACTTTTAAAAGCATATAAAATTAAGCATAAAAATCCTACAACTAAAATTCCTGCCAAATACCAATGGTCTTTCGCCCAATTAATAATCTCCCATATATGCTCGCCAAAAATATACACTATAAAAATAGTAATAGCAGCCCATACTTGAGCTGAAATAAAATTAATTATTGCAAATTTCTTTGCACTATAATTAGTAAGCCCTATACTCATAGGAATAACGGTTCTAAAACCATACATATAGCGTTGAATAAATATTATAGGCCAGCCGTATTTTTGAAGTAAAATCTGTGCTACTGCAAATTTTCGCCTTTGTGTTTTTAGCTTTTTTCTAATATAGCTTTTTGAGTATCTTCCTATATAAAAATATATCTGATCGCCCAAAAACCCCCCACAACCTGCTATAAATGTGATAAGTCCTATATGAATATGCTCTCCGTGAGCTGCAAGTCCTGCTAGTATTAATGCAGTTTCGCCTTCTAGCGTGCACCATAAAAATATAATAATACTAGCAATTACGATTTTATCTCTAAATAAGGAAGTTAAAACCCCCTCAGGGTCAGCAAAAAAGGAATTTATAAAATTAATTATCATATCCATTGCTAATCCTTTAAAATGCAATAAATATCATCACAATGCTCTTTTAAAGCTTTATATCCACCGATATTTATATCTATTAAAAAACAACTCTTAATCTCTTTAGCACCTGCTAATTTTAATAATTTCATACAAGCAATGCTAGTGCCACCCGTTGCTAATAAATCATCCATAAAAAGAACTTTTACATCTTTTTTACCTAAAAATGCGTCCTTTTTCATCTCTATTTTATCTTTGCCATATTCTAAATCATATTCAATACTTAATAGCTCTCCTGGGAGTTTGTTTTTCTTTCTAATTGGAACAAAAGGGATATTTAAAATAGCTCCTAATGCAGCTGCAAAAATAAAGCCACGACTTTCAGCTCCTACTAAAAAATCAAATTCTTCATCTTTATATTTATCTTTTAAGTGATTTATTAAAACTTGCCAACCTTCTTTATCTGCTAAAAGCGTGGTAATATCTGCAAATACAATTCCTTCTTTTGGGTAGTTTGGATATCTTTTTATCTTCTCATTTAATAATTTTTCTATATTCATATTAATCCTTATAATAAGCTTTCAATTTTTGCTTCTAATTCTTTGATTTTTGTGTTTAATTTATTATTTTCTAAGCGATATTGAGAATTTCTTGTCCTAAGGCTTGTTAATTCACTTTTTACCTTATCTAATTCTTCATTTAATACATCTATATTTCCTAAAGAGCGTTGAAGTTGTGTTTGTAGCTTTCTCATAACTACTTCTGTATCATCAAAATTAGTTTTTAAAAACTCTTTTGAGGCTCTTTCTTTATTAAGTAATGATTTATAATAATAAGTCATCACTAAAAAATAAATACATATACAAACTAAAGCAGTAATAACCATCCAAATAAATAACATTTATTGCCCTAATTTTTTTACTCTATTTTCGTGTCTTCCACCAAGAAATGGGGTATTTATAAAGGTTATGATTAAATTTTTTGCAAGTTCAAAATCAACAAATCTAGCGCCTAAAGATATAACATTAGCATCATTATGTTCTCTTGCTAATCTTGCATAATCTTCGCAATGACAAAGTGCTGCACGAATATGCTTATGACGATTTGCCGCTATGCTAATTCCTATACCACTTCCACAAATAATAACACCTATTGAATTTGTATCGTTTTTAAGCTCATTTGCTAATTTATTAGCATAATCAGGATAATCCACACTATCATCACTATCACAACCAAGATTTATACATTCGTATTCTTTACTAAAGTATTCAATCAAACTAAACTTTAACTTAGTTGCTGCGTGGTCGTTTGCAAAATAAATTCTCATATTTTTCCTTAATATAAAATAATTTTAGTTTAATATTTAAGAGTTAATTAATAATACGCTCTTGCTTCTCGTTTTAAATCTCTTTCTTTGATTGCTTGACGCTTGTCGTGAAGATTTTTTCCTTTTGCTAAAGCTAGAGTTCCTTTCAAAATCCCACGCTTAAAATAACAATTTAGTATTACTAAAGTAAATCCATCTGTGCTGATTTTACCTATTAATTTATCAATTTCTGCACGATGAAGCAATAATTTCCTAGCTCTTCTATCTTCGTGAGTGAAGTATTTATTCGCCGTATTCATATGACCTATGTGGCTATCAAGTAGCCAAGCTTCACCTTTGATTATCCTTACAAAAGAATCTTTTAAATTGATTTTGCCGTGTCTTACAGCTACAACTTCGCTACCTAATAAGGCAAAACCACATTCATAAGTATCAATTATGCTATATTCAAATCTTGCTTTTTTATTCTCTGCAACGCTTTTCATTATTATCCTTAAAATGAGTATATAAGACCGATTTTAGCGTAATTTTGATTAGCAATTAAACTTAAACGATAATTTTTATAATCAAAATAAGTATTAAGATTTATATGTTTTTTATCAGCACTAATTTTTATACCAAAATTATCAAAATCCTTTAAATAACCTATGTTTAAGCCGTAATTATTAGCCCCTATAAAAAAACCTTCATAATAATACCCTAAGAAAAAATTAGCAAACACCCTAGCCTTTTTATATCTAATTCCTAATTCAAATTCATAGCTAATCTTTTCGTATTCGCTGATTTTGATAGGGCTTATATAATTTTTATTAAAGTTTAATATATTTAAACTATGAGATAATTTATCATTTAGACTAAGAATACTTATCTCAAAATCAAGGCTATTTTTTTTATCATATTCATAAAACAATCCTACTTTATGAAAGTTCTTTTTATAATCAGTATTAAGCGATACAAAACGAATTGGAATTAGGCTTGATTTAAGATTAACACCATAGTTTTTGGCATACATACTTAAAGCTGATGAGCAATTTTTATGCAAAAATGTATAAGTATCATAAATCTCATCTTCGTAAAATAAAGCTGATAGATTGGCTTCTTGGCTATCATCTAAATTAAGCGGATAGCATTTTACTTGTCTTTCATCATCTTCATAAAACTTAATTAATTTATCCTTAGGCAAAATTTGCATAACGCCTTCTACTCCAAAAAGTGCTGATAAATTATCTTTAATATTTAAATTACTATTTAGATTAAAACTAGCCGCTTTATTGTTATAAGCTAAAAATATATGCCCAAACATAGTATCAAGTCGCTTGTAGCTATCACTTACATAACAAACACTAATATCACTTGCTCTTAAAAAAATACTAATAATTAATAAAAATACAAATTTCATCTTATTATTTTACTTTTTTTGTTAGCATAAAAGGTAAAAAAAGGAGAAAAAATGGAAATAATTGAACTATTCAAAAATGTCAAATATCCTAATTTTCAAAAGGATATTGTAAGTTTTGGTTTTGTAAAAAGGTGCGAATTAGCAGGAGATATTATCCTAATGGATATTGAAATTCCAGCTGCAAGTGTAGAAATAGCAAATGCTATTAGAAATGAATGTGAAGCAATAGCTAGAAATAATCATTATAAACTTGAGCTTAAAATCATTCAACCAAAATTAGAAGAGCCAGAAGTAAAAAGACCAAAAATCAAAAATCTAGCTCCACAAATTAAGCATTTTGTGATGATTAGTAGTGGAAAAGGTGGAGTTGGCAAAAGCACAACTACTCTAAATCTAGCATTATCACTTGCAAAACTTGGTAAAAAAGTAGGAGTGCTAGATGCTGATATATATGGTCCTAATATGCCAAGAATGCTTGGTGCTGAAAATGAAAAACCTGTAGTAGTAGGCAATAAAATCCGTCCTGTTAAAGCTTATGGAATTGAGTTTATGAGTATGGGAATTTTAATTGAAGAAGGACAAGGATTAATGTGGAGAGGCTCTATGGTAATGAAAGCGATTGAGCAACTTTTATGCGATGTGTTATGGAGTGAGCTTGATGTATTATTGCTTGATATGCCTCCAGGAACAGGTGATGCACAAATTACTCTAGCTCAAAGCGTGCCTGTTAGTGCAGGAGTTTGCGTTAGCACCCCACAAGCAGTAAGCCTTGATGATAGTAAAAGAGCTTTAGATATGTTTAATAAATTGAATATACCTGTAGCTGGAGTGATTGAGAATATGAGTGGTTTTATTTGTCCTAATTGCGATGTTGAGCATGAGATTTTTGGTAAAGGTGGAGCGCTTAATTTAGCTCATGAATATGATTGCTCTGTTTTAGCTTGTATTCCTATTGATTTATCAATTAGAACGGGTGGAGATAGTGGTAAGCCTATTTCTATGTGTGAGCCAAATTCAATAGTAGCAAAAAGATATGAAGAAGCTGCATTTAAATTAATTGAGTTTTTAAACACTACTAAAGCTGATAATTCTATTATTCAACCAACGACAAACACTCCAGCTTGTCATTAATAAAAAGAAGGGTTTTTAAACCCTTCTTAAAATTACTTAGTATTTGTAAATTCTAAACTGAACTTACCACCATGTAAATCACTTGTATTATTAAGATTAATTACTTCTTTAATGTATTGCTTTTTAGCATTATCAGGTGTTAGTGTGATAGTTACTTCGCCTGTTTTTGGATCTTTAGAAAAGCTTGAGCCATATTCAGCATTAAATGATAATTCATTAATAATAGCACCAGCGTCTTTATAATATAAAGAACTCTTTAAAGGTATTTTTGTTCTTTCGTTTTTCTTATTTAAATAATAAAGCTCTAAATCTGTTGTAGGATTTAAAGTAATTTTGTCAGTATTTGTTACTTTATTATCTTTATAAGTAACATTAGTAAAGATAAATGAGTATTCATTAGCTAAATTAGTGCTAGCTCCATCTAAAGAAACTTTTGATGATTTTAATAATGAAAACTCAGCAACACTTGGCTTAGCTAAACTTGCATTAGTATCTATTGTTTTATTATCTGGAGTTTTTTTGTATTTAGTATAAGCTAATTCTAAATCTACAGATATTTTATCTTTTGGTGCAGCAAATCCAGCTATAACAGCATTAATGTTACTTGTTTTTGTATTGTTATATAAATCTTCTAATTTTTTATCAAAATCTTTATTTAACTTATCTTTTGTAATGATAACTCTATCTACTAGAATTTGATTTGCACCATTAATTGTGGTATTAAAGCTTTTATCCGTATAATTTTCATCAATATTTACTAAATATCTATCTTTAGCTTGTTTATCAGTATTATCAAAATTTAATTCATACTCAAGATTATGGTCTTTGCTAAATTTATGATATACATAATTTAAGCTATTTGTATCCTTAGCACCTAAATTATTAAATACATAATAAATCTTTAAGCTATTATTATCGCCTACTTCACTCTTAAAGAATGTTTTTTCATCTGTAAAGGCATTGTTTATTATAGGAGTTCTTAAAACATACTCTTTAGTACTATTAAAGTTAATATCTATAGCACTTTTACTATCAATTAAACAACCTACTTTTCCATATTCATCTACTTTATTATTGATAGCATTTGCATTACATAAACCTTTAATACTATCTGGTTTTGTGAATTTACCTTCGTATAACTTAAGTTTTGCATCAGTTGATAATGGGAAATTTACAACTGCGTCATTGATTTTATAGGTATTATTATTGTCTTTTACAAACGCAACTTCATTGCTATCAGATATAGTATTTTTATTAGTTGCATTTAAACTAAAATCATAATTTTTACCTTGACTATCTTCTACACTTAAAGTAGTTTTTGTTAAAGCAAATTCTTCATTTGTTACTATTAGCTTGTCATCAGCATCTTTTAATCCTGCATTAAATACTGCTACTTTTCCACCCGCAAGAGCATTTTCTCCAGCTGTAAATGTAGTGCTTGTGGTGTATTCAACTAAAGCAGGTCTTAAACTAAAATCATTAGTACAATTTCTAGCTTTTACAGGCACTTCAATTAGGCTTTTAGCGTCTTTATTGTTATTGTTTTTATTGATTTCTTCTTGAACTTGAGATTTAGAATATATTGTATAGCATACTTTATATCTACCTACTTTTAAATCATCAATTCTAACAACGCCATTATAAAACGGATAAGCACCACTAAATCCTGTTTGAGTAAATATTGGATTACTTACTAAATAATCATTGTCGTGACTAATATTAACTTTACTTGTTCCATTGTCATAATAAGTAAGATTTGCTGATTTAATTATTGTATTAGTATTTGCGTCTATTACATCAAAAGTTACAAAATTATCAATATTATTTAATTTATTTGATGATTTTGCGCTTTGAATACCTAAATAAACAGGTTTTCCAGCTATTCTCGTATTTGCAGTCGTAGTATTAAAGCCTGTGCTAGTGCTGTTTAATACAGGCATTTTATCAGGGTCTTGTTTGTTCCAAATAGAACCAAAATCTACATTACTAGCATTAAAATTAATATCACTAATAATTACATAAAACTTACCTGATGATTTAGCATTAATGATAGTAGTTGAATTGGTTTCAAAAAATGGTCTATCATCAGCATAAAAACCTCTATCAAGTGTAAGTTCTAATAAGATTGATTCACCAGATTTATATTTAATTGCATCTAGTAATCCTTCATCAACTCTTAATGCCATAACATCAGTTGTGTAATCACTTGCAAAATAGCCATTCCTTTCGCTATCTTCACTAATTACTCTAAAGCCACCATCAGTTTTGCTTAATTTATAAGTTTTGTATTTGAAATCTTTAAATTTAAATTTCATATTAGAGCAGTTTTTACCACTACTTATATCGCATTCTTGTTTATTTTCAAAGCCTAATCTATTAGGGTCTAAATCAACGCCTTCGTATGTAAATGATAATTGAGCGTTATTATTTACCCCGTATTTAAGCTCTGTTACAACATAAAATTCTTTTTCATTAAAGCTACTTGGTAAATTTTCAACTCTTGCTTTTCTAGGAACTTGGGTATTATCAATTTCAGTAGTTTTAGCTCCATCAGCGTCAGGATAAAAATGTAAATAATATCTAGCACCAATTTTGCCATTTGAAGAATTGCCGTATTTTTTCGCATCATCATATCTAAAACTTGTAGGTCTAGTATTTAAAGTAAATATATGCTCTTCACCAGAAGTTGCTCTAGTATAAATATTACTTCTATCTATTGAGTAATTAGCGATTGCATATTTACCATCTAAACTACTTATATAGTTTTGTAAAAACTCATTAGCTGGTTTATTCCATAATAATTTACTAGATTGCATAGCTTCAAACTTTGCATAACCATTTTGATTTTTACTTCCATAATATTGTAAATTAATAAAATAACATTTTCCTATCTTATTATCATTACCAAAAGCATTAGAATTATTGCTACCTTGGTCTAAATTCTTATTAAAAAAAGGAAACACATTATCTTTATTATTAAACTCATTAGTTCCATATAAACTTATATTTTTTAAAGTAATTGCTTCAGTTATTTTTCTTAAATTATAAGTTTGGTAATACAAATCTCTTTTATAGCCTTCTGGATAATGTCTAACATGCCAATCATCCCCTCTAAATTCTGCAGAACCATAAAGGTCTCCACTAATTCCAAAAGGAACTACTTGACCATATTCATTTTTTATTCCACCATATTGAGCCGCACCTGTTTTCATATCGTAAACATGGTCACTAGCAGTAGAAGCTCTAAATTGATAACCTAAACCCCATAAAGAATGGAAAAATCTAACATATTTTCCATGAGCGCTTAAACTATTCCAATCACTAGAACCACAACCTTTACCATTTTTAAAATTACGATTATCCCAATGATAAATCTGATTACACCAAGCACCTCTATCTTTGCCACCTGATATTGTTCTTTGAGCTAAAAGAGCCCAACTTTGATACATATGAGAGCGTTTTGAGCCTGTTCCTGGTATCATTTGTCCATTTTGTATGCCTAGATTTTGATTTACGAAGTTTTTAAAATCATTAGGAAAAGAACTCATATTAATATTATCGCTTAGATAAAAACTAAATGGATTGTATTCTTTTTGATTGTTAGCAACTACTAATAATCTACCTGTAGTATTTACGCCAAAATCCTTATATGATTCTTGATAATTTCCTAAACTATATTGATATATAGTAGTATCATATTTAATACTTGGGCTTATCTTGTCTTTTGAAACATATAATCCTGTATCAAGATTAGCTTTATTAATATTTGCAATAAAATCACTAGCATTTGGAATTTTATTTGTTCCTAAATCATTACTACCATCAACCATACAATACACATTATCTCTATAATTTGCATTATCTGCTTCAGGATTTCCGCTACCATCTTTATAACTATACACTTGCATTAAAGAAGCGCAATCATAATAAGCCCAAGCATCACTACCAGGTCTTCCGTGAAGACAACCAATGATTGCATTATCACGACCATAGTTATAAAAGTCTTGTATTAATTCAAGTTTAGTATGTGCAGCACCATACGCATTATCAACATTTCCAATAAAAATACCTTTAATTTTATTTTCTGTTGTTACCATACTCCCGTGCAATACACTTATCGCACATAGGGATAGAAATATCGTTTTTTTCATATTTTCTCCTAAAATAAAAAAAGTATATTTATTTTACATAAAACTTATCAATTAATGCTATAAATTATAAAAATATTTCAATTTAAGGAAAAATAATGTTTAAAGACTATTTATGCTTAGGTGTGATAGGAAATGTCCCTAATCATTTAAATCAAGCTAACGAAGCTAAAGATTTTACTGAATTACACACAAGTGATTTTGCACCTAAAGGTGTGTTTCCATTCTACTCTAAAGATAGTGATAAAGAATATTTAAAGAGATTTTGTATTAGTGAAAATGAGCTTATTTTAGATGGAGATTTTGTTCAAATTGAGCCTGAATTATGTGTAATTTTTAAAGCTTTTTATGAAAATGATAAACTAAGTGATTTAAAACCACAATTTTATGCAGCGTTTAATGATGCTAGTAAAAGAGTAAATGAAAATAAAATATCTTCTAAAAAGAACTTCTCAACTGCTAGTAAAGGTATTGGGAATTTAGTTCCTTTAAATAATCTTGATGAATTAAATGATTATAAAATCCACTGCTATTTAAAAAGAGATAATGAGATAATAAAATACGCAAACGAAGATTATATAAAAAATTATTTTTATTATTCAAATACATTAATCACTTGGCTAATTGATACTATAAATAATCAAATAGACATAGCAACCCTTGAAGATATAAGACCTTTAATAGCTAGTAAGCCTGCAAATTTATTGATATGTTTAGGTGCTTTATCTTATACTCCTTTTGGAGAAAAACACTATTTAAAAAATAATGATGAAATCTTTGTAGCTATTTCTAAAAATGATGAATTTATAAATGTTAAAGATGGCTCTTGCCTTCATCAAATAGTAAAAAGCAATAATTCTAGTAAATAATTTACTAGAATTTATCTTCTAACTTATCGTAACTTTCTTTTAATTGCAACATTATTAAGCATTTTTCAAGGTCTTTAAAATGCGTTGTATCATCTAAGAGCAAAAAGCATTTTTTTAATAATTCTTTATGTTCTTCATAATCATCGCTTACTAATTTTGCAGCTATACTAAAAGCATTTATTAAACTATTTTTAGTGTTAATTTCTAATAAAATATAAGCAAAATCAATATATCTTAAATCATTATAAGAAATCTTATTTGAGCTTTTTAGACAAAAAATCTCTTCATTTATTATGCTAAATCCTTCAATATTTACTATACTAATTTGCTTTTCTTTGCACTCATTACAAATTATTTCAAATATCTTTTGCTTTTGCATTAAATATTCTTTAAATATTCTTTAATTCTAGCCTTGCACTCATTTGCTAAGCTTTTTGGCTCAAGAATTTTAATATGTGGAATCCACTTAAAAACTAGCCTAATAATCTCATCTTCATAACTTGTTTCTGTTTCTATTATGATTTTGTCTAAATGGCTTGAAATTATTCTTTGATTTTTTAATATTGCTCTTTTTAAAAAATATTCTTTAGCAACACAATCTAATTCTAAAATAACATTTGTAATATTATTTGATATAAAACTACTTGAATTATTGTTAATTAGCTCTTGTGTGCTTTCATTTGGGATAAATTCTTCTTGTGTGATTAATAAATTTTTGATTTTATATAAAGTAAAGCTTTTAAGTTCAGCTTCTTCACAAGCTAATAAATACCAAATATCTTGATGATTTACTAATTTATAAGGCATTAGAATTCTTTCTTTTGCATTATAAGTTATTTTAATTTTTACCTTATTTAAAATCGCATTAGTTAAGCTCTCATAAACACTACTAATATCATCAATTTCGTTATTTTTAATATTAGTAATTGGTAGTTCTTTTTGAGTAAAAAGATTGTTTAAAAACTCATCGCTAAGCCTTGTTGGAAGCATAGTAATATCAAATATTTTTATAAGTTTTCTAATCTCTTCGTGATTGCTTTTGATATAAGCTTTATCTAAACTATAATCCCCATTTCTTCTAGCAATTATTGGTAATTTTGATAATCTTTCATTAATATCACGCTGAATAGTCTTAGCATTTACTCCAAATTCTTCAGCTAAATCGTGCTTATTTAATATCTCTTCATTATAAAGTCTTACTAATATTTGAGCTATTCTATATGATGGTTTTTGCATTTTCATCCTCGTTGTTTCTTAATTGCCCGCACGCTGCACTAATATCAAGCCCTTTGCTTTGTCTAATGGTAGCGTTTTGTCCGTGTGCTTGTAAATAATCTCTAAAAGCAATTACTTTTTCTTCACTTGGGCGTTTATAGATACTGCCTTCGTGTGGGTTAAAATAAATTAAATTTATCTTAGCTTTTATTCCATGTAGTAATTTTACTAAAGCCTTTGCGTGGCTTAAATCATCATTAATCCCACCTAAACATAAATATTCAAATAACACTCTTTTTCTAGCATCTATTGGGAAATTCCTTACCGCATTTAAAACGCTTTCAATATTATAAGCCTTATTAATAGGCATTAATTCATCTCTTAAAGTATCATTTACAGCGTGAAGCGAAATTGCAAGTAATACACCTAAATTCATCTTGCCTAATTCTTCAATTTGCTTTGCAAGACCACTTGTTGAGATTGTTTGACGGCGTGGTGATATTGCTAGAGTATCATTATGAGAAAAGATTTTAATAGCCTTGCTAACTGCTTTTAAATTATCAAGTGGCTCTCCCATACCCATAAAAACTATATTAATACCTTGCTCATAAGGGATTTTTGCGTATTTTTTGATAAATAATACTTGAGCTACTATTTCAGCTGTGCTAAGATTTCTAATAAGCCCACTTTTACCCGTTAAACAAAAGGCACAACCACTTTTGCAACCTACTTGGCTACTTATACAAATAGTGTATTTTGCACTTTTTTTCACACCATTTTCTATTCTTTCTTTTTTCATAGGTAGCAAAACGCTTTCTATTGTGTGATTATCGTGCAAGGAAAATAAGAATTTAATACTCCCATCAATGCTTGTTTGAGCTATTTTTAAGCTAAGTGGCATAATGTTAAATTCATTTTTTAATTGTTCTCTTAGAGCTTTTGATAAACTTGTAGCTTCGCTAAAATCATTTATATATTTTTGATATACAAATTTTGCTAATTCATTATTTAGATATTTTGGACTAAGGTTATATTCTTCTGGTAAAAAATCTAATAATTCTTTCATAAAAGTCCTTTGTTTTCTAAGTAATTTTCTAGTATTTCATTAGCTTTTGCTATGTTTTTTATATATTCTTCGTGTGCGAATTCATCACAATAATTAGTCGCTACTAAAATTGCACTAGCTGGGATTTTATAATAATTAGCAGTCGCAAAAAAACTAAAACACTCCATATTTTCGCCTAATATCCCGTATTTTTCATTCATTTTCTTAGCGTATTCGTAATTTTTACAAATATAATTAGAAGAATTTAAATTAGAAACTTCATTAGTTTTCATAGGGGTATAAACTAAATCATCTAACATAGCTAATTCAATATTTACAGCACTTTTAAACTCATTTACGCTAAAAAGCTCAATTTCTTTAGTATAAAGCCCCATTGAACCTATAAAAATCAATCTTTTTGGCTGCTTTTTAAGTATTAATTCGCTAAGTTTTATAGCGCAATTACTACCTAATCCAATAGGCTCTGCGTAATCATAAATCTCACTTATTCCTGCACTAACTATCATTTATTGCCTTTAATTTTATTTATAATACTTTTTGCATCAAGCCCTAAGCTTTGCATAACTTCATTTGTATTTCCGTGAGTTATAAACTCATCTTCATATTCATAAGATATTAATTTAATGTCTAAATCATATTCTTTTAAAAAGCTAGAAATTATAGAATTTAATCCGCCTATTTTTGCACTTTCGCTAAAAATATGCCATTCTTTTGAACTCTTAGCAAGATTTAATAAAAACTCTTTATCAAGTGGTTTAGCAAATACTAAATCAATTACATTTGCATTGATTTCTTCACTAACTGCTAAAGCTTTTGCAACGCCTTCTCCAAAACCTAAAAAGCTTATATTAGAATTTACATTTTTAATAAAATGAGTTTTTAAGCTTGGCTCATAGCTCTCATCTAAAGCAAAACTTCCCCTTGGATAGCGAATAGCAATTAACCCAACTTTACTTGTAGCGTATTCAAGCAATAATTTAAAACTTTTAGCATTCGTTGGGGCACAAATTTTAAAATTAGGTATGCAAGATATATATGAAATATCAAAAGCTCCTTGATGAGTTTTGCCATCATTTCCTACAATCCCTGCACGATCAAGTGCAAAAACCATATTAAGATTAAGTATTGCACAATCGTGAATTAAACTATCATAAGCTCTTTGCAAAAAAGTTGAATAAATAGCTACAACAGGCATAAAACCACATTTACTCATAGCTGCCATTGAAGTTACTGCGTGAGCTTCTGCTATTCCTACATCATAAAATCTATTAGGATATTTTGCTATTAATTTATCAATTCCAGTGCCACTTGGCATAGCTGCACTAAGACCTACTATTTTTTCATTTTTACTTGCTAGTTCATCTAAAATATCACTAAAAATTGCCGTTGCACTAGGTTTTTTTGAACTACTTAAACTCTTACCTGTTTTTATATCAAAAGCTCCAACTCCGTGCCAACTACCCTCATCATTTAAAGAATACTCATAACCATAGCCTTTGATTGTTTGAATATGCAATAATACAGGCTTTTTAAGACTTTTTGCTAGATTTAATGCAGTTATTAAATCAGCAATATTATGCCCATCAATTGGGCCAATATATTCAAGTCCTAATTCTTCAAAAAACATTCCAGCAGGAGTGATTAATTTAAATCCATCTTCAAATCTTTTTGCAGTATATCTAGCACCTTCAGGCAAGTATTCAAGCATTGCTTCAACGCCTTTTTTAAATTTTTGATAAATTGGACTTGATAAACTTTTTGATAAAAATCTTGAAACAGCACCAATAGGCTTACTAATACTCATTTTATTATCATTTAAGATAATAATACTTGGATATTTTCTATCTCCTAATTCATTTAAAGCTTCATAAGCTAATCCACAGCCCATCGCCCCATCACCAATAATAGCAATTGGAATTGCATCTTTTTTATTAAGACTAAAAGCCTTTGCAACCCCCGTTGCAAGAGATATTGAAGTAGATGAATGCCCTGCTATAAAAAAATCATACTCGCTCTCATTTGGCTCGGTATAACCACTAATTCCATTAAATTGTCTTAGATTTTCTAAATTCCTATTTGTTAATATTTTATGTGCGTAGCATTGATGAGATACATCAAAAATTAAAGGATTTTCCTTTATATCAAATAAATGATGAAGAACAACGCTTAGTTCAACCACGCCTAAATTAGACGATAAATGACCGCCGTTTTTGCTAACTTGCTCAATGATTGTAGCTCTTATATCACTACATAATTCTTTTAATTCGTTTTCATTAAGGCTTTTGATATTTTCAATTTTACGCTTCATCTAATATCATACTCCTTGCTTGTGCTAATCTTTCTTTTAAGTTAATTTGAGTATTTAATGTATCTGAATTAATAATCAAACAACCCTTATTAATAGCATCATCAGCTAAGATTTCAATCCTATTTGAACTTAATTCTTTATTTAAATAATCAAAATCCTTAGGATTTACACTGATTTTAATCTTAATGCTTTTATCAATTCCTTGCATTATCGTATTTGCATAAGCTAGAGCAATTTTTGCTGAACTTGTTTCTAACTCTTTATTTACTACTTCTTTAGCTATTAAATAAGCAGCTTCGTTTAAATCGCTTTTTGTTTTTTCACAAAAATCACTTAATTCTTGGCATTTATTTTCAAGCTTTTTAATACTATTTGATACATTTATACTAAGCTCGTTTATTTTATCTTCATTTTGAGATTTACCTGCGTTTAAACCTTCTTCATAAGCGTTTTTTTTAGCTATTTCAATCTCATTTAAAAGTCTTTTTTCAAATTCTTCTTCTTGTTTTTCAAGTTTCATTTGAAGTTTTACTACATTATCGCTTAAAGTTTCCATTTTTTTAAGCATTTCTTCATTGATTGGATTTGGTGGCGGTGGTGGTGGCGGAGTAATTTCTTTAATTATTACAGGCTCTTCTTTTATTTCTTGTGGAGTTTCAATAACCTCACTAAGCTGCTCTTCACTTGTATCAGTGTCAAATGAACTTAGAATTTTAAATTTATAATTTTGAATATGATGCTCTTTGGCTTTATTATCAATAATAGTTTTCATCATTCTATCATCTCATCACTTTCGCCTAATTGTATTACTCCGCTTTCATTAAGCTTTTGAACAACTTCAACGATTTTTCTTTGTGCTTCTTCTACATCTTTTACCCTAACAGCACCCAAAAATCCCATTTCTTCATTAAAACTCTCCGCTGCTCTTTGGCTCATATTAGATAAAAACATACCTTTTAAATCTTCCGTGCTTCCTTTTAAAGCTATCATTAAATCTTTTTTATCAGCAACTTTTAATATCTCTCTAATTGCTGTTGTGCCTAATTTAGTAATATCATCAAAAGTAAACATCATATCTTTAATAGTAGTTGCAAGTTTTTCATCAGTTTGCTCTAAATATGCAATAGTTGATTTGCTTGATTTTTGACCTAGGCGATTAAGCACTTCAGCAACTGCTCTAGTCCCACCAACTTCAACTTTATAAGATGTAAGAGATTGTAATTTACTCTCTAAAACGGTTGAAACTCTTTTAATAATACTTGGGCTAATATCACCTAAAGTAGCAATTCTATGGATTACTTCACTTCTTAAATTATCTTCAAAAAACTCTAAAGTCTCAGCTGCTCTAGTAGGCTCCATATGTGCAATAATTAAAGCTATTGTTTGTGGATATTCATTTACGATAAAGTCAGCTAATTGTTGAGGTTTAATATTGCTAAGATAAGAAAATGCTTGATTTCCATCTAAAGTTTTTGCTAATTTTGATAAGATTTTTTCAGCTTCTTCAATCCCATAAGTATTGTATAAAATCTCTTTAGCAAATTCCAAACCACCATTTTTAATATACTGATTTGACTTAAGTAAAGCGTGAAATTCTTCTAATACAGCAGTAGCTACTGCTCTATCGACTTGCTTTGCACTTGCAATATATTTTGTGATTTCAATTACCATATCTGTATCAAGATTTGAAAATATTAGTGTGCTTGGCTCTTCTCCCATTAGAACCAAAAATATTGCAATTTTTTCTAAAATACTTAAATCATTATATAAGCTTTTTTGTTCGTTGCTTAAATTTGCCATTACATTTCCTTTTGAGATTGATTAAATTCAGCATCGTTTTTTAATAAACTTTTAAATAGCATAGCAACCTCATCACTTTTTTCTGTGCTAATAGTTTTTAATTTTTCAAGTAAAATATCATATTGTAATTCATCTTCACTAAATCCAGCGTCAATTCCAAGTTGTTCTTCAACTCTTTTCTTAGCTTGTTGGTATTTTTCTATCGCATCTTCTTCATCATCAGCACCTTCTTCACGCCTAATTTCTTCTAATTCTTCAGGTGTAAATACCTTATCCTCAAGCATTTTCTTAATAAACGGAGATATAACCTTTTTATAAAATATAAACATTAACACCATAGCAAAAATATATTTTGCAGGTGGAATAAACGGCATTATATAGCTTTCTAAGAAATTAGTAATTTTAATTGATGGTGGAACTGGAGCTTTAATATTATTAAATCTAATATTATCAACACTAACGCTATCTCCTCTAGTATCATTAAATCCTATTGCGTTTTTTACTAAACCTTGCAGTTTTTTAAGCTCATCATCGCTAATTGCTACATATTTTACTTCGCCGTTTTCATCAATTTCGTATTTTCCATCTACTACTACTGCTGCACTAATTCTATTTAAGGTTGCAAATTGACCTTTGATGGTTGTAATTTTTTTAGATATTTCATAATTAATTGTGCTTTGATTTTTGCTATAACTTTCTTTATTTTCTCCATCTTCAATGCCTTGAACAGGTCCAATATTTGATATTGCTCCTGGCACTCCGCCTACTTCTTTACCTTTTTTGCCTTCTTTTTTCTCTTCTAAGCTTTGCTCACTTCTAGCGACTGAATTTGGGTCAAACACTTCACTTTGACTATTTGCCTTATCAAAATTAAAATCAGCATTAACTCTAGCAACAACTCTATCCCAACCACCAAGAACAGGTGCTAAAACATTTATAATCTTTTGCTCTAATGAATTTTCATATTCTTTTTTATAATTTATTTGTGCGTTTAATTCATCTACATCAAGCCCTACTTCATCAGCACCTAAATTAACTCCATTTTGGTCAATTATTTTAACATTCTCAACACTTAAACCAGCTACTGATGATGCTATTAAATTTTTAATCCCTAAAACTTGTTTTTGACCTAATTTCATACCCATTTTAATATTTAAAACCACTGAAGCTGTTGGTGGCTCTTTTTCTTTTACAAATAAAGATTCTTTACCAAAAGCAATATGAACTGCAGCTTTATTAATAGGATTTAGGCTCTCAATTGTTCTTGCTAATTCGCCTTCTAAAGCTCTTTTAAACTTGATTTTTTGTTCTTCATCAGTAGCTCCAAATTCTTGTTTATCAAAAATCTCAAAACCTACTTTATTATCCTTTAAAATTCCAGCACTTGCCACTTCTAAACGCTGCTTATAAACATCAGCACTTGGAACTAAAATGGTGCTTTCATCTTTTAAAATATAATTTATCTGATTTTTTTCTAATATTGACACAACTGCAGCTGAATTTTTAGTATCTAATTCATCAAATAAAACAGAATATCCAGAGTAGTTTTTATTATTACCAGAATTATATACGAGTAAAAAAACTATAAAAGCAACGGTTGCAATAATGGCTGCTAATATAGTTAGTTTTTGTTTTTTTTCTAAACCCGAATAGAACTTGCCTATTCCTTGTAAAAATTGCTTAATCATTTATCATTCTTTAAATATGAGCCAAGCCATTTTATATTTGTTTTATTTTTTAAGATTTTTTGCACATTCAAATCATCAATATGTCCGTCAAAATCAATAAAAAAACTATATTCAAATTCTTTTTTCTTTAAAGGTCTTGATTCAATTTTAGTTAAGTTGATATTTGCTTCTTTAAACTCATTAAGCAAATCAACTAAAGCACCTGCTTTATGTGCTGTATTTGCTAGAATTGATGTTTTAGAATTGCTTGATTTTTCGCAAGAATGTTTGCTAAGCACTAAAAATCTAGTTTTATTTGCCTTATTATCTTCAATACACTCAAACATTAAAGGCAAATCGCTTAGTTTTGCTGCAATTTTTGAGCAAATTGCAGCTGAGTTTGGCGTATCTTTTGCTAATTTTGCAGCAGCAGCTGTGCTTTTTGTAGGGACAAACTCAATGTCTAAAATATTATGAGCTTCTAAGAATTTTTTACACTGATTATAGCCTTGTGGATGAGAAAAAATCACTTTAATATCTCTTATATCATCAGTTGTGCTTGCGAATGAATGATGAATATCTAAATAATTTTCAGCAAAAATCAAAATATCATCGTATTTTGCAAGACAATCAAGAGTAGCTCCAACCCCACCTTCTGTATTGTTTTCTATAGGAACTACTGCATAAGATACTTCATCGTTATTTAAACTAACAAAAACATCTTCAATAGTAGCAATCTCAATATATTCACTAAGCGCTCCAAACCACAATCTTGCTGCTTGATGAGTATAAGTGCCAATTGGACCTAAAAACGCAACTCTTTGTGGTAATTCAAGATTTCTTGAAATTGCAAAAATCTCTTGATAAATTGCTTTAATTGCGTCTTTTTCTAATAAGCCTTTGCTATTTTCACTTAATCTATTTATTATCTCGTTTTCTCTTACAGGACGATAAATTGGACTACCTTCATTATGCTTTAAAATACCAACTTGCTTTACAAATTCCATTCTTTGATTTAATAATTTAATTATTTCATCATCAATTTTATTTATATTTTGTCTAATTTCTTCTAAATTCATAATATACTCACAAACAAGATAATTCATTAGCTATTAATTCATCAAAACTTTGAGCTTTATTTATTAATTTTAACTCATTGTTATATAAAGAATATTCAGCAACCTTTGTTCTTGAATTATAATTTGAGCTCATTACAAATCCGTAAGCTCCTGAACTTTTAATAACTACTAAATCATTTGCCATTAAAGGTGGTAAAACTATATCTTTTGCTAAGAAATCTCCACTTTCACAAACTCCACCAACTAAATCAGCCTTGCTACTTTCGTTTAACTTATTTACACTAGGAAAGCTTAAAATCTCGTGATATGCTTCGTATAAACTTGGGCGAATTAGTTCACACATAGAAGCATCGCATATTACAAATCTTTTTCCTTCGTTAATTTTTTCATATAAAACCTTGCTTACTAAATAACCTGCATTTCCTACAATATAACGACCTGGCTCACAGCAAATTGTCAAATCTTGTGCTTTTGCAATATTTTTAATCATATGTGCAAACTCATCTAAATTAGGCTCGATTTCATCATTTTTGTATTTAATACCAACTCCGCCACCAATATCAAAAAACTTAATATTTAGCCCTGCGGTATTTAGCTCTTTTATAAATTTTTCTACCAAAATAGCAGCTTGGATGATACTACTTAATTCTAAGATATTTGAACCTATATGAAAATGAACTCCTACTGGATTTAAATAATCTGATTTATGTGCTTTTAAAAACATAGCCCTAGCATTATCTAGGCTAACTCCGAATTTGTTTTCTTTAAGACCTGTTGAAATATAAGGATGAGTTTTTGCATCTATATTAGGATTTACACGAATACTTATATTTACTACTTGGTTTTTACTCTTTGCAATACTTTCTAAAAGCTCTAATTCAGCACTACTTTCTACATTTATATAAAGTATTTTTTGCTCTATTGCAAATTCTAATTCACTTGCACTTTTACCAACCCCACTAAAAATTATTTTATAAGGTTTAGCACCTACTTTTAAAGCTCTTCTAATCTCATTTGCACTAACACAATCAAATCCACTATCTAAATTCGCTAAAAACTTTAATAAAGATAAATTTGAATTAGCCTTAACCGCGTAAAAAATATTATTTTTAGCTCCACTAAATGCTTTTTTAATACTATTAAATCTATTTTCAATCTCGTTAAAATCATACAAATAAAAAGGTGTATTAATACCATTTGCAAGTTTTAAAAAGTCCATTTTTTGCTCCTTTTATAATCACTTATTTTTATTAAACTTCATTAATGAATATACAATAATTATACTTATTGGCAAAAGAATAGCTAGTTCAGGATTTATACTACCATTACTAGCAAATCTTAATAGCAAAAATAAAACTCCATAAACTAATAAAGATAAACTTGTATATGTTAAAGCATAGATATTTAAATCATTATATCTTGGCATAATAGGAATATTGTAAAAAATTATAAGCATAAAAAATGGAGCATATAATAAAAATATACTTTGCTTATAAATACTAGCTCTTGCTATGTTTTTATTAGCTTCAAAATTATTAAGATAAAAAAATGCGTCTTTTAAAGAACTATCATCAGTGCCTAAATTATCAAGCAAACTTGGGTTAAAATCTTTTAAAATCATTTCTTTTTCTAAATTTTGATTAATTATAAAGGTATCATCAAAATTATTTCCTAATTTAAATTCCATAACTTTTGCGTCTTCTAAAACCCAATTATTATCAATAAAATTTGCTCTTTTTGCTAAGATGATTTTAGATATTTCATTATTTGTTTTTTTGATAATTTTAATATCATTCATTGTAGATTTATCATAGCTTTTTATATAAATATAATCATCTTGATATTTAAAAAACAAATCCATTTGTTCTTTGCTTAAATATCCGTATTTTAAAATATTACTTTTATAATTTTCTGCATAAGCAATATTTGTATAGTTTAAAAAAATTGCGATAAAACTTATTATTAAACTTATAAACATTATAGGCTTAACACTTGCGTTTTTGCTAAGCCCTAAAGAATAAAACGCTATAAATTCATTTTTTTTAATAAGAGATATTTTTGTAAAAATCATAGCAAGTATTAAAGCTATTGGCAATATATAATAAAAAGCTGTAAGCATTGTATATACAATATATAATAAGAATATATTAGTATTTAAATGCAGCTTTTTATAATTAATTAAAATATCTATAAATAAATAAAATCCTACAAAAGCAATAATAAAAATTAAACAATTTTTAAGATAAAGGCTTGCAAGATACCTAAAATAAAGTTTATTCAATTACTTCATCCTTCTTCTTGCAAGTCCTAAATTCTCATATAAATCTATTTCTCTTTTGTAACTTGGATATTTTTTACCCAATTCGTGATTTAAAAAAGCAATTAATTTTGCTTCAGCACATTTGTTAGCACAAACAACACTAATAAATCCTAATTTTTTTTTAGCATCTTCACTTAAAGTTGTAAGACTTGCTCTATTTTCAAGACTTTGACTTTGTAAAAACGCTAAAACTACTTTATTTAAAGCAGCTGGAGTTTTTGCACTCTTTGCTGCTTTTATCAAATCATCTAAAGCATTTACTTTCTTGACTACTTCTTGCTTTTCTTGTGTAAGAATTTGATTTTCTTTATTTTTTGAGCTCTTGATTATAAAATAAAAAACTAGAGCAATAATTACTAAAAAAGCTACTACACCGACAATTATAAATACATTATCTCTCATAAAAGTTCTGCTTCCTTTTTATTTTTACTTGCAACAATCGCTAATAACGCCATAACTCCTACGCTAATGTAAGCATAAATAGGCACGCTAGCAGCTTCTCCTGCAGCATATGAGTGCATACCTGTTAAAAAGTAATTCACTCCAAAATAAGTCATAATAATACTCAAATATGCAAACATAGAGCATACTGCAAATGTAAATTGATTATTTATTCCTTTAATCATTCTAATATGTAAAACTGCAGCATAAACTAAAATAGATACTAAAGCCCAAGTTTCTTTACTATCCCAGCCCCAATATCTTCCCCAAGATTCATTAGCCCAAACACCACCTAAGAAATTGCCTAAAGTAAGCAATGATAAGCCTAAAATCATAGCCATTTCATTAATCATTGTAGCTTCTTTTATATTTGATTTTATTCTTTCATTTAGCTTTTTATTTTTTCCTAACATAATAAATAAAACTAATACAAAAATTCCAAGTAAAGCACATAGACCTAAAAAGCCGTAACTTGCCGTAATAACGCTCACATGAATTGTTAGCCAATAACTTTGTAAAACAGGTGCGAGATTGCCTATTTGTGGGTCAATTGAACTAAGATGAGCTACCATTAAAACAATAGCTGCAAGAATTGATGTAAGCGATAATGAAATAGGACTTTTTTTAGAAAATACAATACCACTTAAGCTTAATGCCCAAGAAATATACAATAAACTTTCATAAGAATTTGACCAAGGTGCATGACCACTTAAATATCCCCTAATAGCAAGTGCAATTGTATGAACTATGAAAACTAAAATATTTAGATAATAAACTATTTTAAAGGCAGTTTTTAGACTTGTTTTACCACTAATCATTCTTGAAAATACTAAAATTAATAGCACTAAACCACCTAATAAATAAACAGGGCTTAATTTTGTAAAAATCCCTACCTTATCAAAAGCGATTTCTAATTTAAATTTTGCTTCATCAATATTAGTTCCTTGACTTGCCTTAATCTCATTTAAAATCTTTGAGCTTAAAGCATAATTATTGTCTTTATTTGCATTTATTAATGATAAAAAATAAGCTTTTAAATCAGGTTTGCTAGTTTCTAAGACATTTAAAGCTTTACCATCTTCAAAACTAGCTCTTACATAACCACCTAAAGAAGCATAATATAAAAGATTTAAACGCTCATCAACTTTTAATAATTCTTTTTCATAAGTTCCACGCTTGTTTGGATTGGTTCTTAAAGCTTTATCTACTTCATCTTTTAAAGCATATACATTATTTGGAAAAAAATCATAAAAACTAGCATATTTACCCTTGCCAAGATTTAAAAAATCTCTTATTTCTTGATTGCTTAGATAAATAAATTTTTCTTTAGAAAAGTCTTTAAAATCACTCATAATCCATATTAAAAGCTCTGTTGCATCTTTGCCTTGATAAGTGCTTGTTTTATGAATTTTATTTACTAAATCAAGTGCTAATGAGCCAAATGGAGCTATTCTTCCATTGTCTTTTTGAACTGGTAAAACGCTTAATTCTTTTACATGCTCTTCTAGGCTAACTGGGGCTAGATTTTTATTAGCATTATCTATAGCTTCATTAATGTCATCAGAATGTAAAAGCGGAGTTAAAGCACTAAGTAAAAGCACTAATGAACTCATTTTTGCTAAGCGTTTTGTTAAAATCATAAAGCGTGAGTTTTTGTAAATTAAGTTTAAAAATAATCCTATACCTAATAATAAGTATCCAATATAAGTTGGTATTTTGCCTGGGTCTTGATTTACACTTAAAATAGTTCCTAGCTCATCTTTATCGTATGAGCTTTGATAAAATCTATAACCTTTATGGTCTAATACATTATTCATATAAATCTTATAATCCTTACTTTCATCATCATTTATTCTAATATAACTTGCATAAGATTTCGGAGAATTTGAAGCCATATAACGCTCTAATTCAAATTTGTTTAAAGTAAAGCTAAATGGTAATTCAAGTAATTTAGCAGTATAAGATATGCTAAAAGTTTGATTTGCTAGAGTGATTTTTTGCCCTTCTCCTTCAAATAAATATGCGTATAAACTATCATTATCATAAGTTACTTTTACTAAATAAGCATTTGGATACTCGCTATCTTTGCTATCTTCGTAGTATTTAACGCCGTTTTTGTAAAATTTATCAAATCCAATTTTGTAATTTTCAAATGAAATTACCATTCCATCATCAAGGCTAAATTCATTATCAGCTAATAATTTTATATTTTTCTTATTTTTAACATCAAATATTTCTAAATCAAAATTCGCTTTAATTTTGTTTTCGTTAAATTCTAAAAGCTTAGCATTCATTGAAATAGCTTTTTTATTTGCTATTACAACTTCTCCTAATACAACAAATCTACCTTCATCAAGAGCTAATGCACTTGAGCCTTGCTCTCCTGAAACATTTAATAACACAAAAGGTTTTCCGCCTATTTCTTCTTTATAAGCTGGTTTTGCGTGTAAAATAACTTTTTCTAATTTTAAATTAGCTATTTTGCCATCTAAATCTAAGTTAATATCTACATCATTATGACCTATTACGCTTATATATTTAAACTCATCGCTTGAATAGTATTTATTATCTTTCATAGCAGAAATACTAAAAAATGCTTCTCTTGAGCTTACTATATTTGAAGTTTCATTTTCTCTTATATGAATATATCCTTCAAATCCATAATACCTAGTAAGTGCCGAGCCAAGTAGCATAAATAAAAAACTAAGATGGAATATAAAAAGCGGTAATTTTTCATACATTTTATATCTAAATATTGCAAAAAATAAATTAATTCCTAGCAATACCTGAATAGCAGCAAACCACCAGCTAGCATATATTAAAGCCCAAGCTGTAGGAGTTCCATATTTGCTTTCTATAAAAGTTGCTAAACCACTAGCAAAAGCAAACAACAAAAACAAAATTATGCTTAATTTCATACTTGATATCATCTTATACATTGTTATTCCTTGTGATTGTTAAAGATAAATTTTAACTAAAAAAAATTAGCTAAATTTAAACAAAAGCAATAAATAATAATTTTTATTATTTAGATTAAATTATTATCTATTACTTTTTAAAGAAATAGGAATTTAAAATTCCTATTTCAAAATATTATTTAATTTCTCCCATATGTGGCTTTAACATAAACTCAGGGCTTAAAATCTTATCAAGCTTTTCTTTATCCATTAATTTACGCTCTAAAACTAAATCATAAACTCTTGCACCCGTTTGCAATGCAACTTTTGCAATACTTGCACTATTTTCATAACCTATATAAGGATTTAGTGCGGTTACAATTCCTATACTATTCATCACAAAATCTTCGCATATTTGTTTATTTGCTGTGATACCATCTATACATTTATCAGCTAAAGTCTTCATAGAACGCTCAAGCATACAAATACTATTTAATAAACTATATGCTGCAAGTGGTTCAAATACATTTAATTGTAATTGTCCGCCCTCGCAAGCTAAAGTAACACTAACATCAGCACCAATTACATAATAACACACTTGATTTACTACTTCAGGGATAACTGGATTTACCTTACCTGGCATAATTGATGAGCCTGGTTGCATTTTTGGTAAGTTAATTTCATTTAAACCACATTTTGGACCACTAGAAAGCAATCTTAAATCATTACAAACTTTACTTAATTTTGTTGCAACTCTTTTTAAAACTCCACTAATTTGAACGAAAGCTCCTGTATCTTGTGTAGCTTCTATTAAATCATCTGCTATTACAAAATTTGCACCTGTTATGTATTGAAGGTGTTTTGCAACGATTGGTGGATAATCAGGATGAGAATTAATTCCTGTTCCAATAGCAGTTGCACCCAAGTTAATTTCTAAAATTAAGCTTCTTGCTTCGCTAACTCTTTGTATATCTTCGCCAAGCATTACAGCAAAAGTTTTAAATTCTCTTCCTAAAGTCATTGGAACTGCGTCTTGAAGTTGGGTTCTTCCCATTTTTATAATATCTTTAAACTCAATTGCTTTTCTTTCATAAGCTGCTTTTAAATAATTCATAGCTTTCATTAAATCGCTTAAATAATCATATAAAGCAACTCTTAAAGATGTTGGATAAGCATCATTTGTGCTTTGAGATAAATTCACATGGTCATTTGGATGGCAATACTCATACTCACCTTTTTTATGCCCTAATTTTTCTAAAGCAATATTTGCTATAACTTCATTTGCATTCATATTTGTAGAAGTTCCTGCACCACCTTGTATCATATCTACAACGAATTGGTCTTTATATTTTCCAGCTATTAATTCATCACAAGCAAAACAAATAGCGTTTTTAATCTCTTCATTAATTAAACCTAATTCATAATTAGCTAAAGCTGCTGCTTTTTTTACTTTCGCAAAAGATATAATTAGTCTTGGAAAGTCCTTTAAACGCTTTCCTGAAATGTCAAAATTTTGCACTGCTCTTAAGGTCTGAACTCCATAATAAATATCATCAGCAATTTCAAGTTCGCCTAAAAAATCGTGTTCTAATCTCATTTAATCTCCTTTAAAAAATTTCGGTTAGGATAGCATTTTTTAATCAATAAAAAGGACAATTATGTTTGAATGGATTTTCACTTCAGAAGGTATATTATCTTTCGTAACTTTAGTATTACTTGAGATAGTTTTAGGAATAGATAATATTATTTTTCTTACTATTTTAGTAAGTAAATTACCAAAACACCTTCAAAATAAAGGCCGTATTTTAGGACTTGGTTTTGCTATGCTAACTCGTATAGCACTTTTATTTAGTATCTTTTGGCTTGTTAAACTTACAAAACCTTTATTTAATATCTTAGGTCAAGATTTTAGCGGTAGAGATATTGTCTTAATTGGTGGGGGAATATTTTTAATAATTAAATCAATTAAAGAACTAATATCAATGCAAAAAAACGAGCATAGTGATAATAGTAATTTTAAGGCTAGCTCAAATTTCTTTGTTGTAATAATTGAAATTGCTTTAATTGATATAATTTTTTCTTTAGATAGTGTAATTACTGCGGTAGGAATTGCTGATGAGCTTAGCATTATGATATTAGCTGTAATAATTGCTATGATGTTTATGATGATTGCTAGTAAATGGATTGGAGATTTGGTAGAAAAATTCCAAGAATTAAAAACTCTAGCTTTAACATTTTTAGTCTTAGTTGGTGGCGTTTTAATAGTTGAAGGTTTAAATATTCATATAAATAAAGCATATATTTATACTGCTTTAGCATTTAGTATAGTAAATACAACCCTAAATATCTTGCAAAAAAAGGCTAAAGATGAAAAATAATTTTACTGAATTTGTTTTAAAGCATTTTGGAATATTTTTATATTTTACACTAAGCAATATTTTTTGCTTAGTATTGTTTTCTAATAAGATTATAAATCAAGGCATTATTCAAGATTTAAAATATATAAAATCTACTTCAGTTACACTAATTTTTATAATCTTATTTGTATATTTTCTAATCTATATTCTAAAATCTAAAATCCCTTATGGGGGGGGGTATTTTAAGATTTTTAATAATTTATAATTTCTTTGTAATCTTTATTCAATCTTTTTTAGTAATTAATTTTAATAATTTTTTAAATCCAAGTTTCTTAGAAGCATTTTTAAATACAAATATGGCTGAAAGTATTGAGTTTGTATCAATATATATTAATTTTAAATTCTTTGGAATTTTAATTTTTATGATTGTGGCTTTAATTTTATTAAAAATTAAAATAAATATAAAGATAAATAACAAATTAAACATAGCTTTTATTATTTTAATCTTCGTAGTGTGCTTTGGGAATGATTTAAGAAGAGCTATTAAATATGATTTTAGTAGATATATAAATATTCCTTTTATTAAATTTAATAAAGAATTAATTTATACAGATGATATTTTGATTAATTCTAAAATAATGCAAGAGAGTTATTTAAAAATTGCTAATAATCACGAAAAATTAAAAGCTAATGAAAACATAAAAAATATAGTTTTAATAATAGGAGAAAGCTCAAGAAGAAGTGCTTATCAAGAATACGGGCAAGGATTAAACACCACGCCTAATCTAATAAATATAAAAAATAAAATAATTTATTCTGATGTTATTGCCCCTTATGCTTCTACAAATCCAGTAATGAGTGTATTGCTTAATTTTGCTAATTTAGATAATTTAAGTGAAAGAAAATTTTATGAGAATTTAGATATTATTAATTTATTCAAATTAGCAAATTACAAAACCTTTTGGATATCTAATCAAGACTATATTAGCGAATGGGGAAATAATGCTGCTAGTGTTGGTATTATGAGTGATTTTTCTTATTTTACAAATAAATATATGAGCTCTAGCGATACTTTAAGTTATGCAAAATATGATGGGGTTTTATTGCCTATTATTAAAAACCTAAAATTAAATGATAATAATTTCATAGTAATTCATCTTTTAGGAAATCACGGAAATTACAAAAAACGCTATCCTAAAGAATTTGCAAAATTTAATGAAAGCGATATTAAAACTAATATAAGCGATAAAAAAAGCATAGCAGAATATTATAATTCCATACTTTATACTGATTATATAATCCAAAATATTTATGATATATTTAAAAACGATGATAGTTTGATAATTTATTTAAGCGACCATGCTGAAAGCTTATATGATGATAAAAGTAAATCTGTTTTAGGGCATATTTTAGATAAAATTACTGCTGAAATACCTTTTATACTTCTTTATTCAAATTCTTTTGAAGAAAATCATAAAAAACTATTAAAAGATTTAAATAAAGCTAAAGATTTGCCTTTTATGAGCGATGATTTAATACATTTAATTTGTGATATTGCAGGAATTTATCCGATTGAATATAAAAGTTATTTAAGCCCACTTAGAAGCGATTATAAAAAAGACAAAATTAGATTGTTTGGTAACGAATTAAAGTATAATAAATTTTAATTTAACAGGCAATAATAAAATTTTATTTTGATAATGATTTTAATATTAAATTTAGTTTATAAAAATATAATAAGTACTTTAAATTCATTTTAAGGATAAAATATGAATCAATTTATTATTAAAACTTATTGTAAATTTTTAATTTTTATTAAAGATACTAAAGCAGTTACTGCTATTGAATATGCACTTATTGCTGTTGCGATTTCTGCAATGCTGTTTTTGGTTTTGGGTAGTGGCGATGATGGTCTTATAAGTAAAATAAAAGATTCATTTAAAAGTATTCAAGATGCCCTTACAATAACCAAGGAAGAAAGTGGTAAATAACGTAATTTTAGGTGGGTTTTTCTTACTTTTAATTACTATTTGTTTTACAGATTTTAAAAAAAGAGAAGTTAGCAATTATCAAGTTTTGATTGCTTTGTTTTTATGTGTTGTTGCCTCATTTACATTTGAATATAAATTAAATTATAAATTGAGTTTATATGCTTTATTAGTAGGCTTTTTATTATGGAAAATCAAGCTTTTTGGAGCTGCTGATGTAAAGCTTATTTGCGTTTATTTACTTTGCGTTAGGGAAGAAAATTTGATTGATTTTTTATTTTTAATGTCGGTTTTTGGCTGTTTTATTGGGATATTTGTTTTGCTATTTTTTAAAAATAAAAGCGTTCCTTATGCCCCAGCAATAGCTACTAGCCACATAATTATTTTTTATGAATTATATTGTAAAGGTTTCTAATGAATTCAAAATTAATTATTATTTTAGCAATAATGATTATTATAATCTCTAGCTTTGGGATTATTAATCAAAAACTAAATTTACCTAATGCTGATGAAAAAAAACTTTATAGTATTTTGGTATTAACAAAAGATATTAAAAAAGGAGAAATCCTAAAAGATGGTGACTTAAAGATTGAAAATAAAGAATTAAATAGTGATTATTTAAAAGATTCTTTAATTATTGATAAAAGTACTGATTATATTATTGAAGGAAAATTCTCTATAAATAAAGATTTAAGTGCAAAAAGTCTTTTAAGATATGAAGATTTATTAAAAAGTAATATTTTAGATGATTCATTAGATATTTCCATTCAAGGAGAACTAGCCTTTTCTTTTACTTTAAATGAACGTGAGTTTAAAATTTTAAAAGGTATAAAAAAGGGTGAAAATGTTGATGTTTATTTTAAATACGAAGAAAAAACAAAAAATCAAGATTTAGGCATAGTAACAAAAAGCGACAATATAAACAAATCAAACAAAGATAATGCAAACCTTGTAAATCTAGTTTTATTTTTTAAAGACAAAAGATTGTTAAATAAAACTAGCATAAATGGAGAAAATCAAGTAATTTTACAAATGAATGCAAATGATATTAAAACTATTTATGCAATAGAAAATTTAGGACATTTTTATATTTTCCCTGCCGATAAAAATAGTAAAGAAAATTTTTCAGCTGAAAAAATATTAGTAAAAGAGCATGTAAAAGAATTAAGAGGAGATGAAAAATGAGAATAATTATATTTTTATCGTGTTTTTTGACAATTTTAAGTGCTAATTATTTGACACTAAAACCAGGTGAATCAAAAGTTTTTAGTACCAAAGAAAAAATAACAACAGTATTTGCGAGTGAGCCAAAGGTACTTGATTATCAAGTAATTAATTCTACAACTTTAGCTGTTTTTTCAAAGACAAATGGATATGCCGAGATTAAAGCTTTTGGTGAAAAAGGAAATAATGTTATTTTAAACATAAGTGCTAATATTGATACGGAAAGTCCAAATCTAGCAAAAATTGCAAAGCTAATTGAAAGGCAAAATCCTGATTCAAAAATAAAGCTTGAAAAATTATCAATAGAAGAAAATGGTAATTCAAGTTCAAAAAAGGGTTATATTATAAGTGGAGTTGTGCCTAATTTAGAAAGCAGGGATAAAGCTTATTTAACAGCAGCAACTGCACTTGGATTAAATATAAAATCAGATAAGATTAAAAGACAAAATATTTCTAAAACTTCAAATACAGGTGTAGATATTTCAAGAGATAGTAGTGAAAATTTAGATTTTTTAGAAAAAATAACTATTGATGGATTAGTAGATGATTTAGAAGTATTAGCTCCAAAGCAAGTAAATGTAAAACTTATAATTGCAGATGTAGAAAAATCAATTGTAGAAAAATTAGGAATTGATTTTAATAATGGACATTTTGAAATACCTATTACAAATTCAAAAATACATTCTTTACCATTAAATCTTAAAACAATAGGAATTACATCAATTATTGATGCAATAAAAGATGAAAATGTAGCTAGAATTTTAGCACAGCCAAATATTTCAGTTATTAGTGGCGAGAGTGCTACATTTCAAGTAACTTCTCAATATACTCCGACAGGAATGACGATAGCAAGTAATGGTGTTACAGAAATTAATCCACAAACTCCTATTGATTATGGTATTTCGCTTACAGTTCAACCTAAAGTTTATAGCAAAGATAGGATAGTTTTAAATATAGCTCAAGAAGTAAGTGATATTGCAAGTGTAGTTGAAGGTAAAACTACAAGCACAGCAAATATCAAAAAAAGAAGAACCCAAAGTGTGGTAGAGCTTGCCGATGGGGATAGTTTTATATTAGGTGGGCTTATTGATGAGCGTGATATTGAAAATCTAAGAGGAATTACTGGGCTTGGAGATATACCAATTTTAGGTGGAGTATTTAAGAAAAATTCAAAAACTAAATCAAAAACAGAGCTTTTAGTAGTAATGACTATCAACCTTACAAAGCCAGTTACACAAGAATATATTCAAGTGCCAAATATTCATAAAAAAACTTTAGTTGGCTCATTGTTTAATATAGACAATATTCAAAATATCGCTTTAAAAGAAGCAGAAACTGCTAATTTTATTTCAAATATTGATTTTATAAAATAAGGAGAAAAAATGTTTTTTAAAAATACAAATGATAAGATTATAAAAAAATCAATCTTAGTAATCTCCTTAGATGAAATTAGAGCAAAAAATATAAAAGAACATTTAAGTATAAAAGGTTTAGATATAAAGACATTAATTAAGAATTATAAAGACATAAATGCTAAAGATTTAGGCTCTAATTTAATAGCCATAATAATTGATTTAGGAATAATAAAAAATGTAAATGAGAGTATTAATATATTAAATACCATTTTACCTAAAGACAATACTTGCATTGTTTTTGCAGATAATGACTCTATTGCTATTAGGCAAGAGTTTTTAAATAAAGGTTTAAGATATTTACATTATGAAACGCAATTTAATGAGTTGTTTTATGAACTAGATTCGCAAAGTGAGAATAAGGGTAGTTTTAGCTCTATTCAAATTAGTGTTTTAGGAACTAAAGGTGGCATAGGCACTTCTTTTATAGCGTATTTACTAGCAAAAAATATTTATGATAGGTTTTGTAATAAAACATTACTTTTGCAAGGTGCAAATAGTTCTTTTAATATAGATTTATTTTCAGATATTAGTTTTAATACAGAATATTTTCAAGATAAAGGAATATGTTTATATAAAGAATCACTTGAAGATAATTTCGTAGGATTTAATAAATACTCAGAGCATAAAATTAACTTTATGGTATATGACCAAGGTATTTATAATGCAAGTAAAGAAAATATAGAACTTACCTTATCAAATTCTGATTGTGTAGTTTTAGTAATAAATAAAGAACTAGCATCAATTAAAAAAACCAAAGAAGTATTAGAAACTAATGATTTTTTACTTAGCGTAAATCAAGGTGCTAAAAGAATTATTTTAGTTTTAAACGAATTAAGCCCTATAAAAACTCTTAGCATAGGAGATATTGAAGAGTTATTAAAAAGAAAAATTGATTTAATAATTCCATTTAAATCTGGCATAAAAGAAGTAAAAAACAATGGTGCTTCAAAAATCAATAAAGCAATATCAAGTCTAGTAAATCTAGTAATTGGCATAAAAGAAAAACCTTTAAGTTTATTTAAGAGAAAAATATGAATAATGTAGCTTTTAAACAAGAAATTAGATTTATTAGAGAACAGACTTTAGCTATTATTGATTTAGATAAGATTGAAGAATTAGCTACCGATAGGCAACTTTTATTAAAAGAGATTTCAACTTTAGTAAAAAAAGTAAGCATTACAAATAAAAAATACCTATCTCCTAAGGATTTTTCATATATTGCCGAGTTAATTACAGATGAAATTATGGGACTTGGACCTTTAAGAGAATTAATGGAAGATGATAGTGTAAGTGATATTTTAGTAAATGGCCCTAATAATATTTATGTAGAAAAAGGTGGAAAATTACAAAAAAGTAATTTAGAGTTTCTAGACAATAACCAACTAACAGATATTGCAAAAAGAATGGTAGCTAAAATGGGAAGAAGGGTTGACGAAGCTCAGCCACTCGTTGATTCAAGACTTCCTGATGGAAGCCGTTTAAATGTGGTAATTAGTCCTATTGCACTTGATGGGACTAGCATATCTATTAGAAAATTTAATAAAAGTTCAAAAACACTAGAAGAATTAGCAATCGGTGGCTCAATGATGCTAGAGATGGCAAAATTTTTATCATTAATTACATATTCAAGATGCAATATAATTGTTTCTGGTGGAACCGGTAGTGGTAAAACTACTCTTTTAAACGCACTTTCACAGCATATTAGCAATGATGAAAGAATTGTTACTCTTGAAGATGCAGCCGAGCTTAAATTAATGCAACCACATTTAGTAAGGCTAGAAACTAGAATGGCAGGAGTTGAACAAAGTGGACAAGTTAGTATGAGAGATTTAGTAATAAATGCTCTTAGAATGAGACCTGATAGAATAATTGTAGGTGAGTGTAGAGGTGGTGAAGCATTTGAAATGCTTCAAGCTATGAATACAGGGCATGATGGCTCAATGACAACCCTACACGCAAATAGCCCACAAGATGCACTTAGCAGACTTGAAAACTTAGTTATGATGAGCGGGTTTGATTTGCCAATTTCAGCAATTCGTTACAATGTGGCAAGTGCTGTTGATGTAATAGTACAAATTGCAAGATTAAATGATGGTTCAAGAAGGGTTATAGAAATAGCTGAAATAGGAAAGATTAATGACAATGGAATAACTAGCCTTTATCCTATTTATAAATTTAAGCCAAGACCTTATAGAGATGAAAAAGATAAAATCATAGGCGATTATGAATTTTATGGATTAAGAGAAGATTCTGTCATTACAAATAATGCGATTATGTTTAATATAAAAGATTATTTAGATGAAATAGTGGGGGCTTAAAATGGAAAATATATTTATTTTAACTCTACTTTTTGGCTTTTATCTTTTATATTTTGGTTTAGGTAAATCAAGGCTTAAAATATACGGAAATAAATTCTTAAAAAGTGATTTAGCTAAAAACACTCAAAAACAAAAGAAATTAAATATAAATGCAAATCTAGCGTTTATATTTAGGAATATTTATGACAAAAATACTGGATTAAATAGAAAAAATCTCATAATTTTTGTTGTAATTGTGTGCGTTTTGTTATTTATAAATAAAACATTCTTAAATCTAAATGTAATTATTGTGTTTTTTGCTTCTTGTGTATTTGGAATTTATTTTATAAATAAATTAGCTTTCAAACAAATAAAAGATGATTTTGATAAGAATTTCCCAGAGCTTTTAGTAGTTTTAAACGGAGCAATTAGTGCTGGTAGCAATGTAAATCAAGCTTTACAAGATTGCTCAAATGTAATTTCAGGAGTTTTAAGAACCGAGCTTAAAATAATAGTAAAAGCACTTGCCATCGGAGATGATACACAAAAAGTTTTTGAGGCTAGTTATAAAAGACTACCTTTTAAAAATTATTATTTTTTCTTAACTTCACTTTTAGTAAGCCTTAATAGTGGTGCAAGACTGAAAGAAATTTTAAGCAGATTAGCCACTTCAGGAACAAAAGCCAAAGCAATGGAAAAGAAAAAAGAGGCAATGACAAGCGAAGTTAGAATGAGTGCAAAAATAACAGCGGCTATACCGTTTGTATTTTTATTTTTAACCAAATTTATAAGCCCTGAAAATTTTGATTTTATTTTATATGATGAGAAAGGTCGTTATATTTTATATTATTTTTTAGGTAGCGAGTTGATTGGAATTCTTATGATTATGTATTTGATGAGGAAAATATAATGCAAAGTTTTTATATTTTATCAATGATTTTTGGAGTATTTTTGATGTTTTATGCAATAAATAAAAAAAATACTATGAAAAAATATAGTTTGGTTATAAATAATACAGGTTTTAGCGAATTTATAAACATAACCAATGCTTATGATATTTTTGAAAAGAGCGATAAAACTTTATATTATTTAAGAAAAATTGATTCTAATGTGGTTTTAAAAGTCTTTTTTGCATTTAGTATTTTTATGATTTTTTATATTTTAAAAACAAGTGGATTATTAAAAATCTCTCAAAATACATTAGCGGCTTTAGGAATTTTTATTTTTATATTAGTAATTATTGCACCAAGCTATTTACAGCAATTTATCATTGAATCAAGGATTAGAAAAATAAGTACTGATATTCCTATGTTTGTAGATTTATTAGCAGTTTGTGTGCAATCTGGAATGAGTATTGAAAATGCTATTAAATTTTTAGAAGGCAGTATTACTTCATTAAATGAAGCTTTCGCACCTTTTTTAAGTAAATTAATTATCAAAATGAATGTAAATGGGCTTGAAGCTGCATTAAATGATTTACAAAATGAATTGCCTAGTCGTGAAATATCAATGATGTGTTCTACATTAAAACAAAGCATTAAATATGGAAGTGGAATTTATGAAAGTTTGATGAGTTTAAGTGCTGAAATTAGAGAAAGTACCTTGCTTCAAACAGAAGAAGCCATAGGTAAATTATCAGCTAAAATGAGTGTTCCACTTATTTTATTTTTTATGTTTCCAGTGATTATAGTAATCGCTGCACCAGGAGTAATGAGAGTATTAGGAGGAATTTTATGAAAAAATTAACAGTTTTATTTTTATCAATTTTTATTTTTACAGGTTGTCAAGCCACTTTAAAATCAAAACAAGATATTTTAGATGATACTTTAACCAAAGAAAAGATTTATACAGCTATTAAAAATTATGATGATTTAATCAAAATCAATAAAGAAAAATTACAAAAAAAGGACACCCCAGAAACAAGAATTGCACTAGCCTTAAATTATTACGATATAAATGATTTTGATTCATCACTTTATTATTTAAAGCCATTATTACAAGATGGTAAAAATTATAAAGCATTTTTACTCAAAGCAAAAATTGAAGATTATAAAGAAAATTATAATGAAGCCTTAAATGATGCTATAAAAAGTATTAATCTAAATCCAAAAAATCCAGAAGCTTATAATGTAATAGGTATAGTAAAGGCAAAGCAAAATAAATACGAAGATGCAAAAATAGCTTTTCTAAAAGCAAAATCATTATTTTTAGCTGATGAAATAGTAAATAATAATTTAGGTTTATTAGAAATATCAGAAGGTAATTATGCTATTGGAGTTGATTATTTATTACCTTTATACAATAGAAATTATAAGAATTTAAAAATTATTAATAATTTAGTTTTTGCACTAGCTAAACTTAATAGAGATAGTGAAGCTATTGAAATAATAAAAAGAGAAAATTTAGCTAAAGAGCCAAAAAAATTATTAATAAATATTAAGCAAATAAATACAAATGAAAAATTTTCTAAATGATATTAAAGGCATAGCAGCGATAGAAACCGCTATGCTGCTTTTTCCTTTTTTAGTATTTGTTACGATTTTGGTTGAGGTTTTATTGTTAGTTTATACTAGCGTTGCGATTGATTATGTAAATAGCCAAGCAGCAGCCTATGCTTCAAGTTTTTCTTATAAAGAAAATTATTTAACAAAATATAAAGAAGAATTAGATAGACAAAGACAAAAAATAGGATTTTTCTTAACCGATGGAAGTTTTGATATAAGCATAGCGTATTGCAATGATTTAAACGAATTAAGTAAAGAAAAATGTGAGTCAAATAATGATGAAAGCATAATAAATTTATATGAACTTACATATAGAGTAAGGACTATTTTTTTATTTAATTGGATAGAAAAAGGCAAGGTTTTAAAGAGCAAATTAGCATATTACAACGAAAGACATGGAAAAAATGATTAAATTTTTAAAAGAAAAAGGTGCAAGTGTAAGCATAGAAATGTGTGGAATGTTAATGCTTTTTACGATTTTTTTGATACTTAGTGCAGATGTGGGAAAGCTTATAAAAACTCAAAATTCATTAGAAAAAATAAGCTATTCACTAGCAGGGATTATTAGAGAAAGGTCTTATTTATATAGTGCAAAATTAGTAAATGATAAAGACATAGATGAACTATTTAAAATTGCTTTAGTTTTAAATAAAAAAACTTTAGATAAAGAATTGGGTCTAATAGTAGAGTGTTTAGAGACAGATAAAAGTGGTGATATGAATTATAGAAGCTATACAAAAGGTGAAGTGGAATGTAAAATAGATACTAGTTTAAAAGATACAAGTAATTTAAATTTTATTACAAAATTTAATACTAATACAAACATTTATAAAGTAACTCTTTGTACTAAAAATGATGATTTATTTATGCCTATTAATGGTATTAGCTTAAAAGCATTAGAGCCACTTGCAAGTTCAATAGTATATGGAAGATAAAATGAAATTTATTTTAGAAAAAAGAGCTTTTGCTTTAGTAAGTGTAGCGTTAATTTTACCTTTTATTTTTGGACTTTGTGTGATTGCTTATGATTTAAGTATTACACTTAAAAATCATTCAAGATTACAAGATGCTTTAAGAGAGGCTAGTTTTTTAAGTGCCACCAATGAAGAGAATTTAGAAGATAGAGTAAAAATATTAGTGAGTGAATATTTAGGAAGTGATAAAAATGTATCAAATATACAAATAAAGCAAATTGATGGGATTACAAAAGTCACAGCAGATATTACAAATAATGGTATTTTTAATAAATTTATATCAGTAGATGATGAAAGCATAAGCACTAAAGGCATTTACGGAATGCAACCATCTAGCAAAATTAGCGATACTGATTATATTTTTGCCATATCTTTCGGAAAGTCAGGAGCAGAAAATAGTACGCTTTTAAATTCCACTTTAAAAAATCTTTGCAATGAAGATAATAAAAAGCTAATTAAATATGGAGCTTGCAATCCTCCTTTAGGTAAAAAAGAAATCATAGATGCAACACAAACAATGATTGCAAATATAATTAAAACTGCCAAAGAATACGATAGTGAAAATAAACAGTATTTTGGTTTTGTACCTTATTCTAATGTCGTGATGGTAAAAGGTAAAGATTTATATGAAAAAACTATTGTAGATATAGGCGATGGATTAACAAAAAGCGAATATGAAAACGCATATTATTATATTGACCCAATGGATATTTATGTTCCAAGTGAGTTTAAAAAAGTTGATTTTTTTTCTAGGTATTATCCAAAAAACATATTAAATCATGCAAATTCTAAGCTTGATATATTAGTTTTAAATCGTTTAAAAGCTTTAAATATTGATACTACTATTTTTACAAATGAATTTTCGGGGGATTTTTTGCTTAGAAAATTTGCACTTGATTTAAATAATGAAAGATTACAAAATTATTCTAAAAAAGATATTGAAGATGCCATTAAAACATTTGATTTAGGATACGATAATCAAAAACCAGGCTTAAATGAAGGCGAGTTTAAAAAAGATAAAACTAGAATAGAAAATACTATAAATAATGCTTTTAGCGAAAATGAAAGTATGATTTTTAGACTTTATAATCCAAAGGTTGATAGGCTTTTAATTAAAGGTTCAAATACAGAAATAATACAAACAGCAAAAGCTATGCAAAAAGCTGAAAAAGAATATCAAAGCTATTTAGAGGCTTTGGCAATAGTTAAAAATGTTTTAAATAGTAGTGTTGGTGATGGTTCTTTTAATAATGACTTTGATACAGATTATGCTTTAAATTTATATAACGTTTATTATAATAAATATATAATTGGAGAAGATGGCAGTTATTATGGATATGATGAGATAAATGATTGCAGAATTAATGGCGATGAAATGATGTACGCGTTTGAAGATTACGAATCAGCCTTAAGAAATAATAATTTAAGTGAAGCAAAAAATAAATTTAGTGAGGCAATGAATTATATAAAACAAGCCGAACAATGCTCTTCAACTTCAATTCCTAAACTTTATGAAACTAAAGAAGAATTTGAAAAAGACTTATTAAATCTTCATAATTATATAGAAGGAGAAGATTATCAAGGGTATTATGATATGGTTGATTTAAAAGGTGATGATGAGGGTTATGCTGATTGGGATTTAATAAACAATGCTCTTTACGATAAAGACTATAGCTTAATCACAAAATTACTAACTAAATACAAAAACAAATACAAAACAATATCTTATTTTAAAATAATAATCGCTCCAACTTATCCAAAAGAAGCTCCAAAAATTACAATTAGTACAGTTTTAGTAGAGAAAATACAAGAGCTTAGTAAGGAAGTGAAAAAATTACAAGCTGACTTTAATAGAATAGATACATTTCAATTTAGATATTGTGAAGACTCAAAAAATATAGAAAAGGAACCAAAGTTTTGCGATTTTTCAAAAGAACCATTAAAGAGTAAATTTGACAAAAGAAATATTCTTAAAAGAGATTTAGATGATAAGCAAACAGAATTGGATAGATTAAATAATACAAGTAGGTTTTTAAATGGTAGCAGTATTTTAAGTGACGAATTAAACTACGAATTAATTACCAAACTTGAAGGAATGATGAATGAAGCTTTTAGAAAATATAAAAATGCAGAAAGTGATTTAAATGCAAATTTTGATTTTAAAGGAAAGGCTTTAGGGAATAGTTATATGGCATTTTTATTAGGTGGGGTTACTCAGCAAACAATTGCAAATGCTATGAAATTTGTTGAAATAAAACCTTTAAAAATTCAAACTCCAAGTGATATAAAAGAAATTAATATTTTAAATGAAATACCATTTAAAATTGATAGAGGTTCTTATGATGTGGTAACTCCTTTAAATAAAGATTTTGCAAGCGTAGGACTTATTAGAGCTGCACTAATGGCTACAAAGTCTAAAAGTAATAATCCAAATGTGAAAATATTAGTTTTTTCATCAGCAGCAAGTGATAATGATGAAGCACTTTTTAAGGCAGGATTATGTCAAAGATTAAAAAATGGTATTAAACAAATTACTGGTAAAAATACAGAAATTTATGCAATTACTTTAGGCTTATCAAAAGATGAAATGAAACTTGTGAATGAAAGCAAATATAAGCAAGTTTGGTCGCAATGCACAAATAATATTTTAATAGGAGAATCTGTTGAAGATTTAATTAATATAATATATCAAAATATATTTAATACACCGTTTGGAAATATTACATATAAGTAAAGTATATTTTTAAACTTGATTAACTTAATAAAGTTATTATTAAATAATAAAAATTATTAATTAGGAGATAAAATGTTAGATTTAGCTATTATTGGTGGTGGCCCTGCTGGTCTTAGTGCGGGATTATATGCAACTCGTGGTGGGCTTAAAAATGTTGTAATGTATGAAAAATTTATGCCAGGCGGACAAATCACAAGCTCAAGTGAGATGGAGAATTACCCAGGCGTTGCAACCGTAATGGATGGAATTAGCTTTATGGCACCTTGGAGTGAGCAAAGCACTAGATTTGGTCTAAAAATTGAGCAAAAAGAAGTAATTAGAGTTGAAAAAAATGGCGAGAATTTTAAAATAATTTTCTCTGATAATTCAAGCGAAGATGCTAAAGCTGTTATAGTTTGCACAGGAGCAGCTCCTAAAAAAGCTGGTTTTGTAGGCGAAAATGAATTTTTTGGTCGTGGAGTAAGCACATGTGCAACTTGCGATGGTGCGTTTTATAGAAAAAAAGAAGTTGCAGTTTTAGGTGGTGGAGATACCGCACTTGAAGAAGCACTTTATCTAGCTAATCTATGCTCTAAAGTATATTTAATCCACAGAAGAGAAGGTTTTCGTGCAGCTCCATCAACCGTTGAAAGAGCTAAGAAAAATGAAAAAATTGAGTTCATTTTAAATGCTAAAGTAGAAGAAGTAGTAGGAGATAATGCTGGAGTTACAGGCGTTAAAATAGTATTTAATGATGGTAGCAAAAAAGATTTAGCAGTTCCAGGGATATTTACTTTCGTAGGACTTGATGTAAGAAATGAAGTATTAAAACAAACTGATGGCTCATTTTTATGCGAAATGATAGGAGATGCTGTTAAGGTTGATTTAAAAATGAGAACGAGTGTTGAAGGCTTGTTTGCTGCAGGAGATTTAAGAGTAGATGCTCCAAGACAAGTTGTTTGTGCTGCGGCTGATGGTGCTAATGCTGCTTTAGGCGTAATTTCATATTTAGAGAGCAAACATTGATAACTAAAATCAAATTAGCATTAGTTAATGAAGACTTTTACGAATTAGAAAGTTTAGCCAATGAGCTAGAAGATAAAATTAATAGCAATTGGCTAGATACTCTAAGTAAAGATGAATTAGTAGAATTACAAGCCTTGCATACTCAATTAATTGATACTTTATTAAAATTAAAGCATAAAGATTTAGAAAGATTAAAAAAGCTTAAAAAATCTTTAAGCTATATAAAATAGGAATTTTAAATTCCTATTCTTACCATCTAGTTACGCCACCAATAGCCATTACACTAGCACCTACAATAAAAAGGCTAATTAATTTTATAACTAACAATAAAGCAATAATAAATCCAATAGCTATTAAAATATTTATGGGTTTTCAGGGTTGAATTAAAATTAGAAAGTTTAGCCAATGAGCTAGAAGAAAAAATTAATAGCGGTTGGCTAGATACTCTAAGTAAAGATGAATTAGTAGAATTACAAGCTTTGCATACTCAATTAATTGAAACTTTACTAAAATTAAAGCATAAAGATTTAGAAAGATTAAAAAAGCTTAAAAAATCTTTAAGCTATATAAAATAGGAATTTTAAATTCCTATTCTTACCATCTAGTTACACCACCAATAGCCATTACACTAGCACCTACAATAAAAAGGCTAATTAATTTTATAACTAATAATAAAGCAATAATAAATCCAATAGCTATTAAAATATTTATGAGTTTTCTAGGTTTGCTAATAGGTGTTAGCTCGTATTTAGTGAAAAATTCTTTTAATAAAAAATATCTATAAGTTGCACTTGTTAAAACGCTGATAATTATATAAATTAAAACATAACTAATATAAGAAAAAATCAAAAGAATTTGATAAGCCCTTTGGTTTAAAATAAAAATAACCAAAAAACGATAAAACCACAATTACCCCATAAACAATTCCTGCATAAATCCACATAGAACGCAACGCATAACTAAAATAACTAAACAATAATGTAGGAAGGCATATATCTTTTAGTCTAAAAGAATATCTTGCTGTATTTGATTCGCCATTATTTGTATAGTATTTTGCCGCATTGCTTAACTCATCAACTATTGCAGCATTTGGCAATTCTCCTACAAATTCACTCAACTTTACTCTCAATTCTTCTTCGTTTTTGATTAATTCTTGACCTTTGTTAGAAATTAAAAAATCTGTTTTCATAAAATCATCCTATTATTTGTAATATTTTTGTGTAATTGTCTTTTTGAACTGCTTTATATACAAAATATATATCAACTAATACATAAATATATAAAGCCCATAAAATAAAAACTCCGATAAATATAAGTGTCGAAGCCAAGCCTATTAAAAATAGACCTATTTTTAAAAATCCTAAAAGCATATTTCCTTGATAAAATCTATCAACACCCCAAACTCCGAAGAAAAATCCTAAAACTGCTGCTAAAATTGGACTTTTTAACGGGATTAGTGGAAGGTTTTTATATTTTTCTTCGCTTAAATTATCAAGTTTATCATTTAGCATAAACTTTTGCTCACTTGAAATTTTATTATCAAGTAGCATTAAAATGGAACTCTTATCCATAATTACTCCTTTTTTAAAATGAAGTAATTATTCTACACCCCCCCCCTATTAACAAAGGGTAAATTAATAAAAAATAATTTAAGATTTTAATTTTTAATTTCTTGTGAGTTCTCTTTAGCACTTACCATATAAACATATCTATAAGGACTAAGAGTTTTTGTATCTTCTAAAATAGCTCTTTTATACCCAGCTTCATCTATGATTTTTACTACTTTTCCAACATAAATACCCTCTGGAAAAATCAAATCCTTTCCACTCGTATAAACCAAATCTCCTATATTTAATTCTTTATAATCAGTAACGAAATTAACATAAATTGAATTTTTACTACCTTGTAAAATAGCAGGAGTTTTATTTTCCCCAACAACCACAGAAAAAACACATTTTTCATCATTTAAACTAAGTGCATAAGCTCTATTATTATTTGAATACATAATCCCCACTGCATTATTATCATATATCAAACCATAAGTAATATCAGGCTTTATACCATCATAACTCATCCAAAATTTAGTTAAACTTCCAATTTTTTCATAAGATAATACCCTAGTTAAGGCTAATTCAAATTCATATTTTTTAAGATTATGGGCTTTTGCAAGATTGTTATATTCTATAACTAAATTATCATATAAGAATTTGTATTGTTTTAGCTTTTTATTTTCTATGCTTAATTCATCTATCTGATTTACTTGATTAAAATATTTAGTAATATTTTGTTTGGTGTAATCATAAGCATTATAAAGCTTATTTAAAACAAAATCATTAACCCCTAAAACAGCATTTTTAACATCTGCTACAAAATAATAAGAAGATGTAAGCAAAACGCATATTAGGAGTAATAATTTAAATTTATTCATCATTTACTATTTGTCTTAGTAAAGAAATCTCTTCAAGTATTTTTCCAGTTCCCCTTGCTACTGCGTGAAGTGGCTCATCAGCAACATAAACAGGTAATTTCACAATATCGCTTAAATATTTATCAATTCCACGGATTAATGCTCCACCACCAGTTAGCACTATACCATTTTCTACAATATCGCCTGCAAGTTCTGGTTTTGTATTTTCTAATACGAACTTAAGTGCATCAGCAATTTCTTTTAAAGGCTCTTTTATAGCTTCACGAATATCTTCGCTACTTAGCTCAACCTTACTTAAAAGCCCTTTTACTTGGTCTTTTCCTTTAACAACTATAGTTAATTCTTCAGGTAATTGAATAGCTGAACCAACTTGGATTTTAATATCTTCGCTAGTTCTTTCGCCTATTATTAGATTGTATTTTTCTTTTACATAATTTACAATTGAGCTATCTAACTTATCTCCTGCTGTTCTAATACTTTTTGCAGTATGAAGACCACCTAGAGTAATAACTCCTATTTCAGTAGTTCCACCACCAATATCAACTACTAATGAGCCGACAGGTTCTTGCACGGGAAGATTTGCACCAATTGCTGCAGCCATTGGCTCTTCAACCAAATACACTTCTCTTGCACCAGCACTCAAAGCACTTTCGCGAACTGCTTTTCTTTCAACTTGAGTTAGACCATAAGGAACTGATATTAATATTCTAGGGCGTAAAAAACTCTTTCTTTTATGTGTTTTTTCAATAAAATATCTAATCATTTTTTCAGTCATATCAAAATCAGCTATAACCCCATCTCTCATAGGGCGAATTGCTTGAATATCGCTAGGAGTTTTGCCTAGCATTTCTTTAGCTTCTTTACCAACTGCTAAAATTTTACTCTTTCCATATTTTGTATGTTGAACTGCTACAACACTTGGCTCATCAATTACTACACCCTTATCTTTTACTAGCACAAGAGTATTTGCTGTGCCTAAATCAATACCCATATCACTTGAAAATAACCCTATTAAATGGTCTAGTATCATTTATTATCCTTAATTTTTAAAAAAATAGCATCGCCTTCGCCATTAACAAAATCTTTATTTATAACGATTTCATAACCTTCATATTTATCTAAATCAAACATTAAATCAAGTAATAATTGTTCTAATATCCCACGAAGACCCCTTGCTCCTGTTTTTCTATCAAGAGCTTTTTTAGCAATAGCTAAAAGTGCGTCTTTATCAAATTCTAATTTAACACCATCAAATTCAAAAATCTTTTGATATTGCTTGATTATTGAATTTTTTGGCTCAATTAAAATTCTTACCATATCTTCTTCGCTAATTTCATTAAGACTTGCAATTGCGTGCAATCTTCCAACTAATTCAGGAATTAGACCAAATTTAATCAAATCATCAGGCTCAATATGTGAATACAATTCATCTTCACTAAGTTTAACGCTAGTAGTATCAAAACCCATTACATTCTCGCCTTGCTTTTGCTTTAAAATCTCTTCAATTCCATCAAAAGCACCACCACAAATAAATAAAATATTTGAAGTATCAACTTGAATAAATTCTTGATTTGGGTGTTTTCTACCGCCTTGTGGTGGGACATTTACAACGCTACCTTCTATTATCTTAAGCAATGCTTGCTGAACGCCTTCTCCACTTACATCTCTTGTAATTGAGCGGTTTTCTCCCTTTCTTGCGATTTTATCAATTTCATCAATGAAAATTATCCCACATTCTGCACGCTCAACATTATAATCAGCTGCTTGTAAAAGTCTTGTTAAGATATTTTCAACATCTTCTCCTACATATCCAGCTTCAGTTAAACTCGTAGCATCGCAAATTGCTATAGGAATATCAAGTGCTTTTGCCATAGTTTGAGCTAAAAGTGTCTTACCACTTCCTGTAGGTCCTACTAATAAAACATTTGATTTTGCTAATTCTACATCACTCTCATCAGCATTACTCATAAGCCTTTTATAATGATTATGAACGCTTACGCTTAAAACCTTTTTTGCTCTATCCTGACCTATTACATAATTATCCAAATGAGATTTTAAAGCTTTTGAACTTATATCTTTTAAACTATCAGCTACCTCATCTACTGCTAATTCTTTATTTTTAGCATCATACATTTTAAATATAACACCAGCACAAGTAGGACAAATTGTATTGTTTTTACCATTTGAAAGTAGGTCAAACGGATAAGATTTGCCACAAAAACTACAAATATTATTGCTCATTATCATTTCCTTTCACTGGAATTCCACGCTTTGTATTTAAAATAAACGAGCATAATTTAACAACTTCGGCAGAATTTGAACTCTCATATAAAGATTTTGCTCTATCGCTAATTAGCCCTGTTTTGCTTCTAAAAATCTTACTAAATGCTTCACTTAATTCATTTATTTTATCTTTTTCTAAATGTCTTCTAAGCCCTACTAAATTAAGACTTCTAACATAAGCACGATTACCTTCAGCTAGACAAAAATGTGGTAAATCTTGAGATAATGCTGAAGCACCTCCAAGCATACAATAATCGCCTATTTTAACCCATTGATGAACCGGAGTAAGTCCGCCAATCACACTAAATGAGCCAACTTCAACATGCCCTGCTAAGGTTACATTGTTTGCTAAAATTATATTATCAGCTAAGGTGCAATCGTGTGCAATATGAACATAAGCCATTATGAAATTATTATTTCCAACTCTTGTGTATCCATCGCCTTTTTGTGTGCCACAATTTATAGTGCAAAACTCACGAATAGTTGTGTTATCACCTATTATTAAAGCTGAAAAATCATCGTTTTTATAAGAAATATCTTGTGGAATATCACCTAAAATAGCATAAGAAAAAATCTTGCAATTATTTCCTATTTTTGTATTTCCTAAAATTCTTGCACCACTTTTAACAATGCAATTATCACCAATTTCTACATTACTTCCTATATATGCAAAAGGCTCAATGCTAACATTTTTGCCTATTTTTGCACCATTTTCTATTATTGCTAAATCTGAAATCATTTATCTACTATCATCGCTTTTAAAATTGCTTGAGTGCATAATGTATCATCTACATAAGCCTCGCCACTAAACACCCACATTGCTCCACGATTTTTAACAACGCTCATTTTATATACTAATTTATCGCCTGGTCTTACTGGTGATTTGAATTTTACTTCTTCCATTCCTGTAAAATATACTACCTTGCTTTTAGGATCAACACTATCTTTCATACTTTGAAAAGCTAAAATTCCACCCGTTTGAGCCATTCCTTCTAATATTAAAACTCCTGGATAAATCGGATGACCTGGAAAGTGTCCTGCAAATACTTGATCACTTATACTAACATTTTTATAACCTAATACATAACCTTCATCAAGATTGATTTCTGTGATTTTATCAACTAACAAAAATGGTGGTCTATGTGGTAAAATTTCTTGAATTTGCATTACATCTAACATTATTATTCCTTTACTATGCTTAAAGGGATTTATTTTAATTTCAGCAATTAAACAAAGTGTAATAATTATAAGCTTTATCGTTGGTAAAGTATAATTTATAAAATTCCAATGCTTTTAAAATAAAAACTATCTTAAAAGCATTAAAAATTAAAATAAAAAGTCTAAATTAAGCCCTTTTAATTCAAAGTCTTTATGAAAATCATTTGGCATAGGAGTTTTTATATCATAATCAAATATTTTTGTCCTAGCACAATGAAGCATTAGCCTTGAGCTAATTATTTTACTATATTTAACATCGCCTAAAATTCCTAGACCAACGCTATTTAAATGAACTCTTATTTGATGAGTTCTACCTGTTGCAATTTGCACTTTTAATAAGGTTTTTTTACCTTCTATAATTAAAGGCTCTATTTTAGTATAAGCGTATTTTGCGTTTTCGCTATTACTAATTTTGCTAAATGCACTTTTGCCTTTTATGGTTAAAATCGGCTCATCAATCTCCATTCCTTCGCTTACTATTTTATTAGTAATTGCTAGGTAGAGTTTTTGCACTTTTTCTTTTTTATATTCGTTTTTTGCAGCCTTTAAAAACTCTTCATTTTTAGCAAATAATACAATGCCACTTGTATCCTTATCAAGTCTATTTAAAAGAGTGTAATTATTTTTAATATGTTCGCTCGCAATACCAATTGGCTTATTAATAGCTAATAAATTATCATCTTCAAACAATACGCTAAGCTCTGGTTTTGCAAGTTTAAAAATAGTATTAACAGGCATAAGACCCCTTGCAATCTCTAATCTTTTGCCCCCGTGCATTACTAAACCTAAATCTATTAATTCTTTAGCAGCTGAATTTGAAATTCCTTCTTGAATTGCTAATAATTTATATGCTTTATCTTGTTTCATTTATTTTCCTATCTAATATTTCGCATAATGCGTTGAAAGTATATTCGTTTTTGATTTTAGCATTTTTAACATTTGTAAAATCAATATCATCACTAATTTTTATATTTTCTATACATTTTAGACTTGAATATTGAGAAAATACATTAGTTCCTGAAGTGATTTTGCAGCCAAAAAACGCAGCTTCGGCGAAATTATGTCCGCCTATTTTAACATAAGAACCACCCAAAATCACATAATCACTAATTGAGTAAAAATTAATCAATTCTCCTAAAGTATCTAGCAAAAATACTTCACTTTTTAAATATCCATCACAATCATTGCTATATTTTACAATGTTAAAGCCTTTATTATTAAGCAATTTTTCAACCTTGTGAAATCTTTCAGGGTGTCTTGGTGCTATTATTAGACATTTATCTTTTAAGAAATTTTTATCTAGCTTATTTAGAATTATTTCTTCTTCATTTTCGTGAGTGCTTGCAATTAAAATTATTTCTTTATTTTTGCTTAATTGCTTAGTAACTATTGGCTTATTTGTAATCTTTATATTTGTAAAAACTTCTATATTTTTAGCATTAAAATATTCTAATCTTTCTTTATCTTCATTACTTTGAGCAAGGATTAAATCAAAATATGAAAATATTTTTGCATAATAAAAACTAAATTTTTTATAATTTTTAAAGCTATTTTCTTTCATTCTAGCGTTTAATAAAATAGTATTTTTATCAAAATCTTTATATATTTTAAGTAAAGCCAACCACAATTCTGCTTCAAATACTATTAAAGTCTTAGCAGGTTTAAGCCATAAATATAATAATGGCTCATAAGGTAGTAAAAAAGCATTATCATCAAATTCTTTTGCTTTCATAAGTCCTGTTTTTGATGAACAAGTAAGTAATATTTTAAAACCTTTATTTTTATAATATTTAATCAACTCACCTAAAGCGACAGCTTCTCCATAACTTGCAAAATGAAAATGAATATCTGCTATTTTATGCTTTTTGAATGGTAAAAATTTTTGATAAAGTTTAGAATATTTATCCTTAAAACTTAAAGGAATTAAAGCCAATAAGAATAAAGGATAAATTAAAATAGAAACAAGAATATAAAAAAAATACATTTTTTAAATTATAAAAATTACTCTTCTATGTATAAAATTCTTCCACAATGTGGGCAGTTATTAATCTCTTCACTTTTTAAAACTGCACTAAAAGTTTTGCTATTTAGTTGCATAAAACAACCATAGCAAGCTTGTTTTTTAACAGGAACTACTGCAGTATTCTTAGCCCATTTTCTAATTTTTTCATAAAATCCGAAAACTTTGCTATCAATTTCGCTAGCTAACTTATCTTTTCTTACATAAATTTCTTTTCTTTTTTCTTCAATAGCATCAAGTGCTGATTTTTGATTAGCTATTGCTATAGTTAAATCATCATTTAATTTAGTAATTTCTTTTTGATTTTCTTTAATTTCTTCTTTTTTATTATCTACTATTTTTTCTAATTTTGATATTTCTTCATTTGCAGCTTCTAATTGCTCTCTTGCGATTTCTTCTTCTAATTTTAAAGCATTTGCTTCTTTTTCTGTTTTTACTAAAGCAATTTTTTTAGCTGTTTCATTTATCTTTGTTGAAAATTGAGCTATGTGATTTTCTACTTTTACTTTACTCTCACTAATTTCTTTTATGCTTTCTTCTAATTTTGAATTTTTATTCTCAAGACTTTTAATTTTATCTTCTAAATTGTTCGCTTCTCTTTTAGCACTTTCAATTTGTGGTAAAAAACTATCTATTTCTTTATCTAATTTAGAAAGCTCTACTAATTGTGATAGGTGTTTATTCATAGTATGTCCTTAATACTCTAAAAATGGATTTTTTGAAGAGCTGATTATAATCTCTATCGGTAATTTTTGCAAATTACTCGCTAAAGAATTAGCAAAACAAATCTCACTTTCATAATGCTTAATATCAATTAAACTTATATTATTTTCACTAAGAGCTAAAGCGTCGTGATATTTAATATCTCCTGTTAAAAATATATTACTCTTAAGCTCACTAGCCAATGAAATTCCAGAACCCGTGCAAATTCCTATTAAATCAGTTTGAATTATTTCTTTTGCTAAAGATATTGATATTTTTTTTAAGTTTAATTTAGCCTTTAAAAAATCAGCCAATTCATAAATATCTTTAAAATTATTCTTAGCATAAGCTAAAAACCCATCGCTTTCAATTATTTCTAAGCCTAAAAACTTTTCACAAAAATATCTATTTAAATGACTTAAATCATAATTCGTATGCATAGAAATTAAAGCACAATTTTTTTTGATTAATTCTTTTAAAATATTACCAGCATAATCATTTTTAATACTTTTAATACCCTTAAAAATCAAAGGATGATGAGTAATAATCAATGAATTTGGTAAAAATGATTTTACTTGATTAAAATCTAAATCAAGGCTAAGATAAATCCTTTCGCAACTATCATCATTACTTAAAATTAACCCACTATTATCCCAACTTTCTTGAGTATTAAAAGGACTTAATTCATCTAAAATCTTATAAATCTCACTTATTTTCATAAAAATTCCTTATATAAAACGCTAAGCCAAGTTAAAACAGCTATTAAAATAGTAAAAAATACTCCAGCAGAGCCTAAGTCTTTTGCATCTTTTGCAAGTTTATGGTATTTTGAAGTTGCCAAATCTACAACGCTCTCAATAGAAGTATTAAAGCATTCAGCAGCAAATACTAAAATAATAACACCTATTAAAAATGCCTTTTCAAATAAAGAAAAAGGATAAAATAAAGCAAATAAAATAAAGCAAATTCCTATTACAAATTCTATCCTAAAAGCACTTTCATTTAAAGCTCTTTTAACCCCTGCTAAAGCATAACTTGCGTTTTTAAAAAATGAGTATTTCTTCTTCATATTTTCTCCTATTTAGCTAGATTATAAAAAAATTATTAATACTTTCAAATTGATAGCATAAATTTACTAGCATTCATAGCAAATACAACACAAGCTATGCTAGCAGCTCCACTAAGCCTTGCTTCTCCAAACATAGAACTAACTTCTCCTATAGCAAACATATTATTCTTAGCTGTATTAGTATCTATATCAACTACTCTTGCAAATATATCTGATTTAACCCCACCTAAAGTATAGTTTAAATAAACATCTACATTAGCCAAATAAAACATAGGCTTATTAATTGCTTTAATAGAAATATTATTAAGATTTTTACCCAATTTATCAATCCTATTACCAAAATAGCTATTGTATTCATCAACGCAATTAATTAATCTTTTATCAATTTCTTCTAAAGAATAGTATTTGTAAAATATACTTGTATCATTTATATAATTTATTCCGTGATTATCTAGGAGTAATTTAACTAATTTATTATTTTTAATTTCATTTAAAATCGCTATTGCTAAATCTTGCCTTGAGCTATCTTCTCTAACAAATCTTTTAAAATCAGAATTAATTAAAATTCCATATTTAAAAATATCCATAGGCAAAACAAAAGCAAATCTCATTAGACTTAATTGAGTTGGGATTGCTCCATTTTTTAATAAAATCTTTAAAGAATTTGAATTGTTCTTAGACATAGTTTTAGCATAATAAGCTAGTGGATAATGAATTTTTATAAATTCTTTATCGTTTGCAAATCCACCAGTGCAAAAAGCTATATTTTTAACCTTAATTTTTATGATTTCATCTTTATGTAAAATACTTGCAATACCATTATCAAAATCAATTAATTTAGCCTTAGTTAATATATTTACATTTTTACTAAGCAATCTGTTGATTAATGGATTTATCACACTTTCTTTAGCATTTTTTAAAGGGTGTAATTCTCTAGGAACTGAATGATTTAAGCTATTTAATATAGCTAATTCAAATTCAACCCCAAAACTTTTTAAAAGTTGAGTAGCTTGTGCTGATTTTTCACTAAGCTCTTTTAATAAAGTAAAATCAGCATAATTAGTTGAATAAGAAATCAAATCATCATAAAATTTATCATCTTTTATATTTGCTAGTTGTTGAAAAGATGAATTACTAGCAGCAAAATTTAAATAACTCTTAGCTCCGCCTAATTCATCATCTTGCTCAATTAATAAAATATCTTGTTTAACCAATAAATTCGCCAATGTTAAACCACTAATACCACTACCTACAATTAAACAAAACAACTCATTCATAAGCAATCCTAATATAAAAATTAGCTCCAATTTTTCTAGTTTTTAAAAATACATCAGCATTTAACTCGCTATTTAAAATATTTTTTATCATAAAAAGCCCAAGCCCTGAACCATTTTTCGTGCTAAAATAAGGTTTAAAAATTTCTTCTTCTAAATCCTTTTTAACCCCTATTCCATTATCTTTTATACTAATGTAAATATTATTTTTATAAGCATAAAGATTAATTATAATATAAGGATTTTTTATATTAACTAAAGCATCTTTTGCATTTGTAATGAGATTGATTATTGCATGAGCTAAACTATTTTTATATGAATTTATTTTTAAATTCTTATCAAGTCTTAAAGTAGTATTAATTGCATTCCTTGTAAGGCTTGCATTACAAATCGTTAAAGAATTTAAAATAGCTTCATAAACATAAAAAGAGCTTTTTTCTTGCTTTGTCTTATAAAAATCATAAAATTCATCAATAGTTTTTGACATATAATTTAAAATAGGATTTATCTCTTTTAATTTTTGATGAAACTTATCATCAATTTTTTGTTTTTCTAAACTAATCTCAAGATAACTAGAAATTGCACCTAAAGTTGCTAATGGCTGTCTATATTCATGAGCTATACAAGCTATCATTTCACCTAATGCAGCTAATTTTGATTGATGGTTTAGCAATTGCTCTTTTTGTGTATTTTCATCTAATTTAGCCTTAATGATTTCAACTTGATTTTTTACTTCTTCTTGTAAATTTGCATTTAATTTTCTTAGTTTTTCTTCAGTTTTTAATAATTTATTAATTAAAAATCCTAAAACAAAATATACCCCAATAAAAGCAAAAAATACCAAAATCACACTAATTATAAAAGCCTTTTTTATTATATGTAAATGAGTTTTATAATCTTTTGTAATATCTTTTTTAATCAATATTAAAAATCTATCATTTAAAATAATTTCATTACTTAAATAATATTTATCATCTAACTTAATTATATCTTCATCATTTTTTAAAAGTTTAGTTTTATTTTGCCAATCAAATTCATTATAAAAATACTCATTTTCATACTTTAAAGCAGCTAAAAAATCATCTTGAATTTTTAAATTATCTAATAATTTTTTTGCACTTATTGTATAAGTAATCGCATAATTTTCATTTATTTTTAAATTAATTAAATAAACTGGTTCGGTATTTAATCTAAGTAAAATATCTGTTTGATTATTAAAATCATATTGGCAATTTAATTTTATTTTATCTTTTTCTATGCAAATATTTTCTTTTAAAATAAATAATTTAATATCCTTTAAATACGCCTCATTTGAGCTTAGATTTAAAAATAATTTATTTAATTTATTTAGCTTTTCATCATTTTTTAAATAATCTAAATTAGAACCAAATTCATAACTAATACTAAGCGTATTGTTTAATAAATTATTTAAAAAATCATTATAAAAATAAATAAACCTATCATTAAAACTATTTTTGTTTTGAAATAAATAATTTTTATGCCAAGAAATATATAAAAAATTCAAAATAAAACATAAAAAAATAATCAAAGTTAAAACAAATATAAAAGCTTTTTTGCGAATGCTTATATTAAGTAATTTTGATATAGTATCCACGAGAATTTGCATTATGAATTATACCTTTATCGCCTAATTTCTTTCTAAGATTTTTAATGAGTGATTTAATAGCATCAGAACTTACATCATAATCATTATATACATAATCGCAAATCTTATAAATATCTACAATGTTAGGACTACTTTTTAACAAAATTTCAAGCAATAAAAATTCTTTTTTGCTAAGCTTAATAATCTCATCATTTATTAATAACTCATTTAAATCAATATCTAAATATATATTATTGCTTAATTTAATTTTATTATTAATACTTTTTATAGCCTTTTTTAAAGCATCTTCAAGTTTAATCCTATCAAAAGGTTTTATTAAATACTTGCAAATATTAAGCTCAACTGCACTTAATAAAGTTTGTTTATCACTTAAAGCTGTAATCATAATAGCAGGAATTTTATTATCAGAATTTCTTATATTTTCTAATAAATTTAAACCATCAAGTTTTGGCATAGAAATATCAAGTAATAATATATCAGGCTTTTTAGCCAAATATATATCTAAAGCACTTAAGCCATCTTTAGCATAAAGCACATTAAAATCAAGTAGTTCTAGCAAATCAATAACTTGACTTGCTAGATTTAAATCATCTTCTGCATATAAAATTGTGTATTTTTTCATTTTTTATCTAATTTACCCCTTAAACCATCATGACCTACATGGGTATGACAACTTACACATTTTAATTCATTTGCGTAATCTAAATATCTTTTATGCATTGTATTTTGCATTTCATTTTTAGAATTAATTTTAGTAATATCTTGATGACATTTTAAGCATCCACTATCATAAACATAATCTTTTTTATGATTGAGTTTTTCATACCAATCTATCTTTTCATCAGCTCCAATAGCAGTGATACTAAATTCTTTAATGCCATTATAAGCTTTTGTGCTTAGATAATTTACTATATTATCGTGTGGCAAATGACAATCTACACAATTTGCCTTTATACCTAGATTATTATTACCACTATGAACATCTTTAATATAAGCTTCCTTCATCGGTTGCATTACATGACAACTTGCACAAAATTTATCATCGCCAGTCATTTGTATAGCTTTATGAGATAAAAACACAAAAATTAAAGTTAAAACCACAATAGATGAAACAAAAATAATAGTTTTTTTCATTTTATCTCCCTCATCCAAGTTTTAGTATTATGGCAAGTATTACACATATTAAATGATGGCTTATGCTCATTATGACAGGTGTAACAATTTAAATTCGCATTATCATGAATACTATTATGCGGGTTTTTACCTTTTAAAAAATCAAGCCTTTTTGCTAATTTCTCTTTACTTCCATGACAACTTAGACATGAATTAGAATCAAGTGCTTTATAATCTTTTTCATTTGCTTCTTTATGACAATCTGTGCATTTTAATTTCACTTCAATATGATGTGGTTTTATTGCAAATTCATTGCCTAATGCAAAAATACTTAATATCAAAATCATTAATAATTTTTGCATTTATACTCCTTTTAAAATATCTTTCGCACAAGCAATTCCTGAAGTCATACAATCAGGAATAGAACAACTAGTAAGCCTTGATTGTCCATGAACACCACCAGTTGCCTCACCAATCGCGTAAAGCCCTTTAATTGGCTCATAGTTACTAATATTTAAAACTCTCATATTTATATCAGCATAAACACCACCTGGAGTATAACTAAGACCTGGTGCAGCTGTCATTGCATAAAAAGGTGCTTTACTCATACTAGAATTTTTAATCTTACTTAAATCTTTTTTGAACTCATCTTTATTATTTGAAATGCCTGTTTCATAATCTTGCATTGTATTTGATAAATCATTTTCATTAAGCTTAAAATTATTAGCTAAATCACTTAAGCTATCAAATTTCTTCATTTTCCCTGCAGTAATAAAACTTTGCATTCTATTAGGGTCGTGCGAATTAGCAAATCCTATGCTATCAAAAATAATTATTGGATAAATTGTTGTGTTAATCTTTTCCATATGAGCTAAGATTTTATTTGATAAACCTTGTCTATCCCCATCTTCATTTAAAAATCTTTTAGCATTGCAATCAACCATAATCCCATAAATTAAATCTTCTGTAGGAATTCCAAAAGAAAATCTACTAAGTGCTAATTGAGTTGGGATTGCTCCTACCTTTAACATTTGTTTTAATGCACCAGCAGTCTGACCTAAACTTGAAGGGCTTTTTGCTAGTCTTAATCTAGGATTTACTATACTTCTAAACTCAATATCACGGCTAAATCCACCTGATGCAAAAACTACCGCAAGCCTTGCTTTATAGTGTTTTTTATCTCCACTTAAATTCTCTCTATCATCATTTGCTAGATTTCTATTAAATCTATAATTTTCTCTAACGCTTACGCCAATTATTTTGCCACTTTCATCTTGAATGATTTCATCGCATTTAGTTTCGTTTTTAATCTTTCCATTATGTTTTATAAAAAATTCATTTAAAGTGCTAATACAAGCACCGCCACCGCCAATAGTCTCAACACTTCTAGCAACACTATGACCGCCTAAAAACTTAAGCTTATCAGCATATTTAACCCCACAACTTTTAGCAAATTCATATGCTTCATTTGAATTTCTTATAATTCTTAAAGAATGTTCTAAATGATTATATCCAGCTCCAGCTTTATTTAAATCATTTAAAAATAATTCTTCGCTATCTTTTATGCCAGCTTTAATTTGTAAATCTGAATTAAGAACAGCAAAATCTTGTTGAGAAAGAACTGAATTACCACCAATTCTATCCATCTTTTCAATCATTAAAACATCAATTTTATTCTTTACTAAATAAGCAGCACAAATATGAGCACTCACACCACTTCCGATTATAATAACATCAGCTATTTCATCAAATTTTATGTCTTTTCCTAAATTATCATTAGCGTTTAATGCTAAAGGTGCACTAAGGCCAACTCCTGCTACTCCTTTTATAAAATTTCTCCTTGATAACATCTATACTCCTTCTAAAAAATCAATTTATTATAAAAATATGTAGTGGCAAAAAAGTGTCAAATATAAATTTATTTTTAAGATTTTAATATAAATTTTAAATCTAAGATAGTCAATATTTTAAATTATAGAAATGATATATTACCTATAAAATATTTAAAATCTTGATATTAATTTAATTTCTAGATTTGTTTAATAGTTTTTAAAAGTATAAAATAACTAATGAAAATCTTATAAAAATATCAAGTATTTAGTGCTTGTGTTGTTAAAAATTATTTTGTAATAAAAAAACAATATCCGATTTTTTCTGCTTAGTTACAATTTTAATTTTTAGTATCAATTTAAGTATTTTAATATCTTATTAAAACCAATTATTTTATTTAAATTAATATAAATTACTATATTTATAAGCTGCGTAATTTTTAATATTCACTTAAGTTTTAAATATCAAATCTGTCTAATAATATTTATAAACTAATCAAATAATTTAAACTACAAGCATAATACAAAGTAAGTTCTATAAAAGCATTGCAAATTAAATTCCAAAAGATTTTAACAATAAATATTTTTATACTTTTTAAAATATTACTATGAATTATAAAAGTATAAATTATTTTGCAAAATAAATGAAGATATAAACAATAATCTAAAAAGCCATAATTATTTTTTAGGCTTTTTAGAACTTTTTAAATGTTTTTCTAATTTTTTTCTTCCGCTAAATGATATTTTTTCTATGAATAAATGTCCATCAAGATGGTCGTTTTCGTGTTGAATAGCAACTGCTAAAAGCCCTTCAGCTTCTAAAGTTTTTTGATTTCCAAATCTATCTAAATAATCAACTTTAATTTTATTATATCTAGTTACTTCTTCAAAAAAACCAGGAACACTAAGACAACCTTCTTCATAAACTTGCGTTCCTTCTCCAATAGGTGTTATTATTGGATTAATAAATTCAATCAAATCATCTTTATTTTGTTCTTCATTTTCATTTAATAAATTAATCAAAAATATTCTTAAAGGTTTTGCAACTTGTATTGCTGCTAAACCTATACCACTAGATGAAATCATAGTTTCATACATATCATCTAAAAATGTATGTAACTCTTCATCAAATACCTTAACTTCTTCACTCCTAGTAAATAATAATTTATTAGGATAAGTTATTAATTTAAGCATCATTTTCTTCACTATCTCCAACTACAGCATAAATTTCTTTATTTTTACCAGTATTCGGTAATACGCTAATAGCCTCAAGAATCTGTTCTTCATAATTATCGCCACTAAGTGCTACAACGCTCATTTCTATATTAATATCAATTTCATTATCATTTATAAAAAATGTTGTATTGTAAAATAAGTCTGAAATTCTCTCACAAGCTTTTTTTGCATTAACTATATTTGTATGTTTCATTGCCATTACAAAAATACCATCTCCATAATGTGCCACAACATCGCTTCTTCTTGAGGTTTTTAATAATAATTTCGCAACATTTCTCATCAAAAGATTTTTATCTTTTTGTAATTCAATTGTATTTAATAAACTATCTTTAATCTTTACAAACATCAATGATATTGAATAACCATATTTTTTAATATCTTCTATGTCTTGAGTAATATTATTATATAAATATCTTTTATTAAACACTCCGAATTTATCATCAAATTCACTCTGCTCATTTACCCTATTATGTATTTTTACAATCTCATCATAACCTTTTTTTATACTATTTAATTGAATATCAAGGGCTGTGGTGAGTTTAGCCATATCACTATCTAAAGACCTTAAAATATTTTGAATAGATAAAGAACCGGTAGCAATACTCAAATCGCCTATTTTTTTCTTAATTAAAGCTTTCATTGTGCTTATATTTTTATAAATTGTTGCAATAGAACCTACTAGCTGTTTTATATTTACAAAGGTTTCTTTAATGTCTTGTTCTATTACAGCAACTTTATTACTTTGGTCTTCTTTTTCATAAGTAATCATTTCTGTTACTCTTTTTTTAAAGGCCATAGGCTTAGTATCTAACATTTTTTCAAAATAAATAGAATAATTAGTAGGAGTTGGTGGAACATTATCCTCTATAAGTTGTTTAATTACTTGTTGAGTAAATTTCTCAAATTCTCCACCGCTTAATTTCTGAATCTTAGGAGATTCATCGTGTATTATCTCTTTATTCAAAGCCCTATCCTATTTAAAACTTTTTTCTAATACCTTATCAATTAGTCCGTATTTTAAAGCTTCTTCTGAACTCATAAAATAATCGCGTTCAGTGTCCTTCTCAACTTTTGCCAATTTATTACCGGTATTTTCAGCTAATACTTTGTTAAGCATTGCTTTTAATCTTAAAATTTCTTTTGCTTGAATTTCAATATCAGTCGCTTGACCTCTTGCACCGCCTAAAGGCTGATGTATCATAATTCTAGCATTTGGAAGAGCAAACCTTTTACCTTTAGCTCCAGAACTAAGTAAAAATGCTCCCATTGAAGCAGCTTGTCCTATACAAATTGTACTAACATCAGGTTTAATATAATTCATTGTATCAAATATACTAAGACCACTAGTTACAACTCCACCAGGACTATTTATATACAAATAAATATCTTTAGTAGAATCTTGAGCTTCTAAAAACAATAATTGTGCAACTACGCTAGCAGCTACATCATCATTTATTTCACCACTTAAAAGAATAATTCTATCTTTAAGTAAGCGAGAGTAAATATCATAACTTCTCTCGCCTTTGCTAGTTTTTTCTACTACATAAGGTATGTAGCTCATTTATCTTTTCCTAAAAATAAATCAGCAAATAATTTTTCTTCTACCAAACTCATTCTAACAGCTGGTAATGTGCCATTTTTTGTATAGTTTTCTATTAGTTGTTTAGGATCCATTCCGTATCTTAAAGCTTCAAAATAAATAGCTTGTGCTACTTCTTGGTCATTTACAACTACATTTCTTAATTTTGCTAATTCATCAACAATGAAAGTTAATTTTACGCTTTTTAAAGCTTCTGCTTCATATTCTTTTCTTTTTTCTTCTAAATATTTATCATCTTTTAATTTATCAAATTCTTCTTTACTAAAGCTTCTTGCAGCTTGATTAAATTGTAAGTTAGTTTCTTGTTCTAAAATGTTTTGTGGAACTGCAAAAGTATATTTTTCTAGCATTTTTTCAACAAATTCTTGTTTTAATTTTTCATCAATTTGTTTAAATTTAGCTTCTGTTTCTAATTGTTCTTTTATTTTTTCATCTAAAATTGCTTCAGTTGGGTTTTCTACACCAGGAAGTAATTTTTTAAGCATTTCTTCATCAATTTCAGGTAATTTTCTTGCGTGAATTTCATGTAATTTCACTTTAAATACTGCTTTTTTACCCGCTAAATGAGCTGCTTGATAATTTTCAGGGAAAGTTACTTCTATATCTTTTTCTTCGCCAACTTTAAGCTCTATCATACCATCTTCAAATCCTGGTATAAATTGACCACTTCCAATCTCTAGCATATAATTTTCTGCTTTACCACCTTCAAAAGCAACGCCATCAACAAATCCTTCAAAATCAAACTTAGCATAATCACCTTTTTTTAAGATTTGTTTTTTAGTTTTTTCTAATGGAGCAAATTGCTTAAGCATAGCTTCTTTTCTAGCTTTAATATCTTTTTCTTTAATTTCTTCTATTTTTAATGCAGGAACTAATGCTTCATAACCACTTAAATCAATTGTTGGTCTAAAAGAAACTACGAATTCAAATTCAATTCCACTATCTTTTCTATCGAATTTTTTAAAGCTTGGCTCGCCGATTAATTCTTTTTCATCTTTACCTGTTTCTTTAACTGCATTTTTATAAGCACTTGTAATCGCTTCTTGTTCTGCGTCTTTTAGTAAAGAATCTTTATATCTATCTAAAACAACATTTACAGGAACTTTGCCTTTTCTAAAACCAGCAACTTGCATAGTTTTACTAGCTTTTACAGCTATTTCTTTAACCTTTTCATCTATTAAAGATTTTTCTATAACACCACTTACTGAGTAATTAATTTCATCAATTTTTGTTGTACTAAGTTTCATTAAACTACCTTTTGTAAAATATTTCGCACAATTCTAGCTAAAAAAATTAATCATTGGCAAAATATAAAGGTAAAGAATGCAAGACTTAATTAAAAATTTATTAATAAAAATTGGTGAAAATCCAAATAGAGAAGGATTAGTAAAAACACCTGAAAGGGTTCAAAAATCATATGAATTCTTATGTAGTGGCTATACAAAAAATCCAAAAGAAATTTTAAACGAAGCTATTTTTAACACTGATAACAATGAAATGGTTTTAGTAAAAGACATTGATTTTTATAGCTTATGCGAACACCATTTATTACCATTTTTTGGAAAAGTTCATATTGCTTATATACCTAATGGAAAAGTAGTTGGGCTTTCAAAATTACCTAGACTTATTGAAGTTTATTCAAGAAGATTGCAAATCCAAGAACAATTATGCGAACAAATTAGCCTAGCTTTATATGAAATATTAAAGCCAAAAGGTGTTGCTGTAACTATTGAAGCTGAGCATTTATGTATGCAAATGCGTGGAATTCAAAAAGTAAATTCTAAAACAATAACAAGTTCTCTTAAAGGCATATTTTTAAGCGATGAAAGAACTAGGAAAGAATTTTATTCACTAATAAAATGAACTTAGAAAAACTTAAAAATAAAATATCAAAAATACCAATTTCACAAAATTTTGGCTTTATATACAAAATCTCTGCAATTAGTATAGAGATTAAAGGATTAATCACTAGCGTAGGCGATGTTATAAGACTTGAAAATGAAGAAAAAACCGCTTATGCAATGGTTGTTAAGATTGAAGAGCATATTTCATTTTTAAGCCCTTTTGATTTTGTAGAAGGCTTTAAAATCGGAGATAAAGCATTTTTAGAAGAAGCAGGAATGAAAATTCCTTGCTCTATGGAATTACTTGGGCGTGTGGTTGATCCATTTATGCGTCCAAAAGATGGAAAAGAAAAAATCACACCAAGTAAAATGATGCCTATTTTAAGAGCACCAATAGATGCACTTAAGCGTGGGCTTATAAGTGAGCCTTTTCCTGTTGGTATTAAAAGTATTGATGGGCTTTTAACTTGTGGAGTAGGACAAAAATTAGGCATTTTTGCTGGTTCTGGGGTTGGTAAATCAACTCTTATGGGAATGATAGTTAAAAATGCCCCTGCAGCCGTTAAAGTAGTTGCTTTAATAGGTGAGCGTGGTAGAGAAATTCCTGAGTTTATACATAAGAATTTAGGTGGTAAAATGGATGATACCGTTATGATAGTTGCGACTAGCGATGATAGTGCATTAATGCGTAAATATGGGGCATTTTGTGCTATGAGTGTGGCTGAATTTTTTAAAGAGCAAGGAATGGATGTATTATTTATAATGGATAGCGTTACTCGTTTTGCTATGGCTCAACGCGAAATCGGTCTTGCTCTTGGAGAGCCGCCTACTGCTAAAGGCTATCCACCAAGTGTATTTAATCTATTGCCGCAATTAATGGAGCGAGCTGGTAAAGAAGAAGGTAAAGGAACTATTACAGCATTTTTTACCGTGCTAGTTGATGGAGATGATATGAGCGATCCTATTGCTGATCAAAGTAGGTCAATTCTTGATGGGCATATCGTATTAGATAGAAGCCTGACTGATTTTGGAATATATCCTCCGATTAATATTCAAAATTCAGCAAGTAGGGTTATGGGAGATGTGGTAACGCCTGAACATAAAAAAAATGCTGCTAAGTTTAAAAGGCTTAATTCAGTTTTAAAAGAAAACGAAACTCTAATTAGAATTGGTGCTTATGTAAAAGGTAGCGATAAAGAGCTTGATTTTGCAATGAGTAAAAAAGATTATATGAATGATTTTTTAAGACAAGGAAATGATGAAGCTTTTGCTTTTGAAGAAGTTTTAAGTATGCTTGAGCAAATTAATTAATCCGAATTAATATTTAAATTCTTATAAAGAATTTAAATATTTTAATAAAGTATCTATTATATCATCATCGCTTTTACTTGATGCTTTTAAAATAATTCTTTCACCATTATCTTTTAAAAGTTTTATATTTTGCTCATAATTACTAACTTCACAAAATCCGTGCTTAATACATAAAATTTTAATTGCCATAAGTGAAAAATAATTTCTTGTATAGCTATCACATTTGCCAAATCTATCATTAAAAGAATCTTGCATAGTAGATAAACTAGCTAAATTATCACACTCATTTATTTTTCTATAAAGGCTTAATCTTAGCTTATCATTAGGCACTAAATAATCGCTTATATAAGCATTTACTAATAATTTTTGCTCGTATTTAATCTCTTTTGTGATATTTCCTTTACTTAGTCTATTAATTTCAGCTTCTAGCATTTTAATATAAAGTGCATAGCCAAGTTGTTCTATATGACCGCTTTGTTCAGCACCTAATAAATTACCACCGCCCCTTATTTCTAAATCCATTTGAGCTAGAGTGCTACCACTGCCTAAATACGAGTTACTAGCTAAGCTTAATAATCTTTTCTTAGAATCTTCACTAACGCTTTCTTCGTTATCAACTAGAAAATAACAAAATCCTTGTATTTTGCTACGACCTACTCTACCACGAAGTTGGTGCAAATCAGCTATGCCAAAATGATTTGATTTTTCTACTATTATGGTGTTTGCATTTGCTAAATCAATTCCACTTTCAACAATGCTCGTGCATAATAATAAATCATACTTTTTCTCTTCGTATTCAAATAGTTTTTCTTCAGCTTCATTTGCTGGTATTTTTGAATGTAAAACTAAAATTCTAAGCTTTGGATAAAGCTCTTCTAAATAGCGTTTTTTATGTTCAATTGAAGCTATATGATTGTGTATGTAAAATACTTGCCCGCCACGCCTAAGCTCTCTTGCTATGATTTCTTTAATTAAAGCGTCATCATAAGTTTTTACAAAAGTTCTTACATCTAATCTATCATTAGGCGGAGTTAGAATTTGAGAATAAGTCTTAAGTGTGCTTAAAGCTTGATTAAGCGTTCTTGGGATTGGAGTAGCACTCATACTTAATTGATGAGCTTTTATGCTTATATCTTTTAATTTTTCTTTTTGTTTTACACCAAATTTATGCTCTTCATCAATTACAATTAGCCCAACATCATCAATTGCTAAGCTAAGTAAAGCGTGAGTTCCTATAATAACCTTTGGCTCTTTTGTATTCATAATAGCTTTTTTAGTATTAGAAAATCTATCAAGTCTAAAAACTTGAATTCCAAAAGGCTCTAAACGATTTTTAAGTGTTTTATAATGTTGAGAGCATAAAAGTGTAGTCGGGACAAAAAATAAGGCATTTAAACCATTTTTAACACAGGCAAAAATTGCGTGCATTGCGACTTCGGTTTTACCAAAACCAACATCAGCACTAAGTAATCTATCCATAGGAGTGCATTTGCTTATCTCTTCAAAAATATCATTAACTGCTTTTTCTTGATCACTTGTTAAAACAAATCCTGCTTTAGCCTTAAATATCTCATAATCAAGTGGTTTTTTAATAGCCTTTGTTACAATTAACTGCCTTTTTGCTGCTAGTTCAGTAATAGCACCTGCAATTGCTAATAATTTAGTTTTAAGTTTTTCTTTGAGTTTTACAAAAGTATTTTTGCCTAATTTATCAAGTTCAGGAATTGAACTTGAAATATATTTATCAAGCAAATAAAGTGAGCTAGTTGGAAGTAGCAATTTATTTTCATTTTGATATTCAATCACAATAAATTCTTGCTTTTTTCCTTCATTTTCTATTAATTCTAATCCTAAAAATCTACCTACGCCGTATCGCTCATGAACTACATAATCATTTTTTATAAGCTCATCTAAAACTATGCTTGATTTATATTTTTTCTCTTTTTTATAATATTTATTAAGACTTAATATTAATTCATCATCGCTTTGAATATTTAAAACTGCATTTGAGATGATTTTTTCTACATTTTCACCTAATTTATAATCTAAGAATTTATTCTCATTACTAGCTAGTAATTTTATCTTTTTATTTGAGTTTAATTTGAAAAAATCATTGCTAGGATTAAACACCATATCGCTATATTTTTTAGCTTTAGAAATTATATTTCCTAATTCAAATTCTTTCGTGCAAACATAAGAAAACTCTAAATAATTACTAAGTTTTAAATGCCAATAAAATACGCTTTCGTATTCATTTAAATCATCATTATTTAAAATACTTTCTTTGATTTCTTCGTATTTTTCTTCGCTTACATAAGAAATTAATGGCAAAATATCGCAATATTCACACTCTTCTTTATAGCTAAGTCCAGAACTTGCATCAAAATATTTAATACTTTCTACTTCATCATCAAATAAAACTATTCTAATTGGATTTTCATATTTCAATGAAAAAATATCAATTTTTTCATGACCTATACTAAATTCTCCTGGACTTTGAACCATATCAACTAAATTATAATTTAACCTTAAAAGCTCTTTTGCTAAAGAATTTAAATTAATCCTATCGCCAAATTCAATCTTTAAACACTTTAAATCATCTTTACTTGGAAGTGGTTTTTTAATAGTATTAATAGGGATTATTAAAATCTTTTTATCTTGATAATCGTAATAATCACTTAAAACTTTTGAAATATCAAATAATTCCATAGAAAACGAGCGTAAATCATCATTAATCTCTGCTCTAAAATCAGGTAAAATAAAACTATTTATCCCTAAATATAAAGCTACATTTGATAAAGATTTTGCTTCGTTTAAGTCTTCACATATAATAATTTTTGCATAATTTTTATTATTTATTAAATACTCATAAAGATTTGCTTGCATAAAATCTCAAAAACCTTTCTACTAGCATAAAAGAGCCGAAAACTGCATAATTTTTATCTGTATCAAAATCACTAAAATCACTACATTTAATGTCTAATTCTTTGCAAATCTCTTTAACATTTGCTAAAGCTCTATGCTCGCTTTCATAGTTAAAAACCAAAACTTCATTAATACTTGGCTTTAAAATACTTAAAATATCTTTTACATCTTTATTAGCAAAAAAATTAGCAATTAAACTAACTTTAGTTGAGAATTGTTTTTTAATTTCTTGATTTAAATTCTTTGCAGCTGCAGCGTTATGCCCTACATCTATTATTAAATTACTTGCTAGTTTTTCACATCTTGCTCTTAAATCTAATTTAATTGCTCTGCCTATATAAAAATGTTTTTCTAGCTCAAAATATGCAAGTTGAGCTAAGCTAAAATTATGTTTTAAAAACTCATTTTCATCAAGGCATAATTTTGAATAATCAGCATTTAAAAAACTAGCCTTAACTCCTTTTTGAATGGCCGCTTTTAATATCATCTCATTTTTATTAGCAAAAATATTAACACCACACATTGCTTTAATTTTAGTTCTAAAAATATCATCTAAATTAGAACCTAAAATATCGGCGTGGTCAATACTAATCGGAGTAAATACACATAAATCTCTTTTAAAAATACTTGTAGCATCGTATTCTCCACCAAGTCCAGCTTCAAAAATTACATAATCACACTCACTAAAAACAATAGGTGATAAAAAACATAAATATTCAAAATAACTAAGATTTTCTTTTAAATTAAGCTTTTTTAATTTATCTTGCAAAATATTATGAGCTATGTCTAAATCAATATCTTGCATAACTTGATTTTGAAATATACTAAATCTTTCTTTGTAAGAGAATATATGTGGACTTATAAAATGCCCTACTTTATACCCGCTATCACTAAGCATTAAAGCAAGGTATCTTCCCGTGCTACCTTTACCATTAGTGCCTAAAATTTGCACTACTTTTGTATCAAAATCATAATTTAGCAAATGCTTAAATCTATGAGCCTTAAAAAGGTCAAATTTCTCGTAAAATTCCACTAAATTATCTAAATAATTTGAAAGTTTATTTTCTACTTGCACTTTTTATATTATTTCTACCTGCATTTTTTGCTGCGTATAATAATTTATCAACAGCTTCAATAAATTGCTCTTGGGTCTCATAGCTTCTTCTATCACTTACACCACCGCTTACTTTTATACTAATAGTCTTACCTTTACATAAAAACTTTTGCTCTGATACTAAAACTCTAATTTTTTCAGCAAATTTTACTGCATCATCAATTGATGAATGTGGAAGAATTACCATAAATTCTTCCCCGCCATATCTTCCCGCGCAATCTAATTTTCTAATGTTATTTAAAATAATATTTCCTAAATTAGCAAGTATAGTATCTCCTGCTGCGTGTCCATAGGTATCGTTTATGAATTTAAAATGGTCAATATCAAAAAATGCTATTGAATAATTGATATTATATCTTTCATAAGATTCTTCAGCTAATTTTAATTGTTCTTCTAATTGACGCTTATTTGCAAGTTGGGTTAGAAAATCTACTTGAGTTTCTTCTCTTAGTTTATTAATTTCTTGCTCTAATCCTTGAACTTTAATTTTAAGATCACCTAAAGTATCGGCATCTAATTTTGTTTTTTCTTTTAAATCTATTATTTCTTTTTCAAACATAGCAACTATAGCTATCAATCTTGCTTTAATAGTCTGCATAGCTTCATCTTCAGCTTTAATACTTTCAATTTCTTTTTTAATTTCTTGAACTTTTTGTTGAGAATTTGTAGCCATACTAAGAATACTTACAATCTTATCGCTAATTTGCTCCAAAACATCATTTAAAACTTTATTTGAACTTGAAATTTCTGCTCTATCAATATCTATTCTTTTTTTAACTAGATTTCTAAATTGCTCTGTAATTTGCTTTACGCCTAATATTTGCGGTTCTGCATTTATACTCTCACAAAACTGATTGATTTCATCATTTACATAATTAGCAATTGATGGAGTTAAAGAATAAGCCACAGATGGAGCTAAATTTTCACACACTGCATTAGAATTATTTCTTTCAATTTTTAAAGATAATTCATCTAAAATTTCTAAAAAATCATCTCTTGAGTTTAATCCTAAATGTTGAATTTTATTATTAAGTTCTAATAAATCATCATCTACCCTAATCCAATCTTTTTTTAATTCTTCTAATGTTTTTAGACTTGAATTATTTAATTTATTTAAAGCTTCTTCACTAAGAGTTTTAGTTGATTTATTTGGTAAATTTGATAATATTTTTAATAATTTTTTACAAATTATATTATAGTTTATTATGAGCTTTTTATCACTATTATCTTCTTTTATACCATTAGCTTTAGAGATTAAAAATACTACTAATTCTTCTAAGCTTTTTACATTTCTTCCTTTTACATCTTGAGCTAATGTGGGATTTAATTTAGAAATATACCCTTGAATTTTATCAATATTTTGAGTTGTTCTTCCATACTTTTTAGCAATCTCATCAAAAACTTCTGAATAATTTTCAGGAGTTAATAATAAGTTCCTTTTGGTAAGTTCTACAATTGTTTCTTTAGCAATCACATTAATATTAATAGACATTTTTTCTCTTTAAAATTTTTTCTTAATACTAACAAAACAAAATTAATTATTAACTACATAATAATTCTTAAAGCAAATTCGTTAAACGCCTTTTGGCTAGCTAAATTAATAGCTCTACTTTTTTGCTCATCACTTAAAACACTAATTGTATTTGTATTAAAAATATGCTCGCCTGAAGTTATAATTTTTTTAGTTGTTTCATCTTGAAAAGTTACATTAAATTCTAATCTAATAATAGCTTTATAACTCTTAGCGTATCCAAATTCATCATAATATAAAGGTATAAATTCACTACTAAGAATTCTTAAAATAATCTTACTATCTGCAGTTTTACTAACACTTTTATGCATATAATGTTCTACATAATTCGTAAAATTATCATTTAAAGTAATACTATCTTTAGGTTCAGCCTTATTTATAATAGTAATTACATTGACACTTTCGCCTAACATTTTGCTAGTGGCTACATTCAAAGGTGCATAGCCACAAGCACAAAAAAATAATGTAAAACTTAAAAGTATTTTTTTCATTTAATTACAATATTTACTAATTTATTAGGAATATAAATTTCTTTTACGATAATCTTATCTTCTAGCCATTTAGCTGCTTTATCTTTTGCTATTTTGATAATTTCATCTTGATTAGCATTTGCATCAACTTCAATCTCTGCTCTATTTTTACCATTAATACTAATTCCAAGTTTTATTGTATCGCTTACAAATACTTCTTCTTTTAATTCATAAGTTTTAATATTTGTTCTATTAAATAATTTCTCACTTAACTCACTTGCTAAATGTGGGATAATTGGGTCAAGTATGCTTAAAATTATTGCAAAACCTTCACTTAAAACTTCATCACTACTTGCGTTATTTAAAGCATTTAAGCCTTCCATACAAGCAGCTATTAATGTATTAAATGCGTAAGTTTTATTAAATACATCATCAGCCTTTTTTAAAGCTTCATATACTTTAAGTCTTGCTAATTTATCATCTTTACTAAGATTTGCGTGATTTATATTACTAAAATCAACTACATTAATCCCTAAAGCCTTATCATAAAGTCTATTTAAAAATCTATAAGCACCTTCAACCGCACTATCATTCCATTCTAATTCTTTTTGAGGTGGTGCAGCAAAAAGTATGAAAAGTCTTGCAGTATCAGCTCCGTAATTTTTAATAATATCATCAGGATCAACCGTATTGCCCTTGCTTTTACTCATCTTAGCACCATCTTTTAAAACCATACCTTGAGTAAGTAAGCGTTCAAACGGCTCATCTACATTTAAATATCCTAAATCCCTTAAAGCTTTTTGGAAAAATCTAGCATATAATAAGTGTAAAATCGCGTGTTCAATACCGCCAATATATTGATCTACATTCATCCAATATTTTGCTTCATCATCAATTGCTTTTGTATTCCAATTGCTAGGATTACTTGCAAATCTTGCAAAATACCAAGAGCTTTGAAAAAATGTATCCATTGTATCGCTCTCTCTAATTGCGTCTTTTCCACATTTAGGGCATTTACATTGTTTAAATGTAGGGTGTTTTTCAAGTGGATTTCCTTCTCCATCAATTACTACATCTTCAGGTAAAGCTACTGGTAAATTATTCTCAACTACACTTCCACAAGTATCGCATTTAACAATCGGAATAGGAGCTCCCCAATATCTTTGACGAGATATACCCCAATCTCTTAATTTATAATTGATTATACTTTTACCGATTTTTCTATTTTCAAATTCTTTAGCAATTGCAATTCTAGCACTAGCACTATCTAAGCCACTAAATTCTGCACTATCAAATAAAATTCCATATTCAGTAAAAGGCTCATTATCTTTTTTATTTTCGCCATTTATTACATATTTTATATTTAAATTATATTTTTTAGCAAACTCAAAATCTCTTTCATCGTGAGCTGGAACTGCCATAACAGCACCACTACCATAATCAGCTAAAACGAAATTTGCTACCCATACAGGTAATTTTTCTTTAGTTATTGGATGAATTGCATAAATACCTAAAAATACGCCTTCTTTTTCACTTTGAGCTCTATTTTTAGCACTCATATTTTGCATAGCTTTAATTTTGTCTTTATCATTTTCACTTATTAAATTAGTTTCTAAAACTTTTTTAGTAATTTCATGTTCAGGTGCTAAAGCAAAATAAGAAAGTCCGAAAATCGTATCAGCACGGGTTGTAAATACGCTGAATTTTAATCCATCTAAATCTTTATTAGAACTTGATACATCTAATTCAAATTCCAATCCATCGCTTTTGCCTATCCAATTTTCTTGCATTGTTAAAACTTGATTTGGCCATTTATCTTCTAAATATTTTAAATCTTTTAATAATTCTTCAGCATATTTTGTAATTCTTACATAATAGCCATTCATAGATTTTTGCTCTACTTCATGACCACATCTCCAGCATTTGCCATCTTCAACTTGTTCGTTTGCTAAAACGGTTTTATCATTATCACACCAATTTACATTAGCTTTTTTTGTATAAATTAGACCTGCTTCATACATTTTTGCAAAAATTTCTTGCTCAAATTTAGTATAAATCTCATCACTTGTAGCAAGCAATCTTGTCTTAGAAAACGAAAAACCTAAAGAATAAAGCTCTTTTTTCATATAATCAATATTTTCATAAGTCCATTTTTTAGGATGAAGCCCATATTTTATAGCAGCATTTTCAGCAGGCATACCAAAACTATCAAACCCTAGTGGGTGTAAAACATTATAGCCCATAGTTCTAAAGCGTCTTGCTAAAGCATCACCTATTGCATAGTTTCTTACATGTCCCATATGGATTTTACCACTTGGGTATGGAAACATTGATAATATATATTTTTTTTCTTTACTAAAATCATTACTAGGTTCGTAATAATTCTCTTTATCCCAAATTTCTTGCCATTTTTTCTCAACTTCTTTTGCGTTGTACATAAATTAGTCCTTAAAATTCATCTTTATTTTTAATAGCTTCAATCAATACTAAAATAAGTGTAAATATATTTGATATTACAGCACCTATTGTCATACTATATACCAAATCACTCATACTAGTTCCATAAATTTGAGTTAAAACAAAAGCTATTATTAAATGCACATCAGTTACAAGTGAACTTGCAAAAATCTCTGTGCTTAAAATATTTCTAACACCAATTTTTAAAAGTGTTGAAACCAAATTAATGCTAGCTGCTATAAATAATGCCACAGGGCTTTGATAATATAAAAAGCCAGCCGTTGTAGTTAAGCTCATCAATGTAAAGAATATATGAATTACTCTTCCAAAATCCATTATAATTGTCCTTTTTCATACATTGCTCTTAGGCGTTCTTTTTCTTCTTTTTTCTTGATTTTATCAAGCTCTTTAGTTCTATAATTACTAACGCTAAAATTAAACCACATTAAAAGTGGGCTTGCTACAAAAATTGAACTTAAAGTTCCTGCAATAACCCCAACTATTAAAGCAAGAGAAAAGCCGTGTATCATATCTCCACCATAAAAAAATAAAATTAAAACCGTAAAGAGTGTTGTTCCTGATGTAAGAGTTGTTCTTGATAAGGTTGCTGATACGCTTTCGTTAATAATGCTACCTAAATTAGTGCTTTTACTCTCTTTTATGCTTTCACGAATTCTATCAAAAATAATAATTGTATCATTTAGTGAATAGCCTAAAACGGTTAAAATAGCTGCTAAAGTATCAAGATTAACATCAATTTGAAAAAGAGAAATCGCTCCAATAACTATTACAATATCGTGAATTTCACTAATAATTGCAGCCATAGCAAAACGCCATTCAAACCTAATAGCTATATACACTAAAATAAGTGCAAAAGATACTAAAATAGCCATTAAACCTTTTTGTCTTAATTCTCCACCAACTTTTGGTCCAACAATATCAACTCTTCTTAGCTCAATATCGCCTGTTGAAGATAACATTTTTACAATAGTATCTCCTACATCTTTACCTAAACTATCACTTGAACTTGAAAATCTAATTACTACTTCATCACTACTTCCAAATTCCGTAACGCTAGCACCTTTTAAAGCTTCATTTTGATTTAAGATATTACGAATATCATCTAAAGGAGCATTTTTATTAGTGTATTTTATCTGAACTAAAGTCCCACCACTAAAATCAATTCCATAATTTAGACCTTGTGTAAATAATAAAATAATAGAGCCAATAACTAAAACAAAAGATAAGCCAATAGATGCAAATCTAAGCCTCATAAAATCATATATTTTTTTACTAGAAAATACTTGCATCACACTCTCCTATAACCAAACCAAAGTCTTGTATTGCCACTTTTTTCAATTCTATTAGCAAATAAATCAAATAAAGCATGAGTTCCTATAATTGCTGTTATCATAGATGCAATTATTCCTATACTCATAGTAACAGCAAATCCTTTAATAGCACCAGTTCCATAAGCATATAATGCAGCACTTGTAATTAAAGTAGTTAGATTACTATCTAAAATCGCACTCATTGCGTTATGATAACCATTATTTATAGCATCTCTTAAATTAACGCCATCTCTTATAAGCTCTCTAATACGCTCATTAATAATAACATTCGCATCTACAGCCATACCGACGGTTAGAACAATCCCAGCCATACCAGGAAGAGTAAGCGTTGCTCCAAAAAGTGCCATTACTGCTACTAATAAGAATATATTAGAAATTAAAGCAATATTTGCAAACAAACCACTAATTCCGTAATAAACTCCCATAAAAACAACAATCATCAAAAATACACCTAAAAGTGCAACTAAACTTTGCTCAATACTATCAGCACCCAAACTTGGTCCTACGCTTCTTTTTTCAAGTAATTTAACAGGTGCTAATAAAGCCCCACTTCTTAGTGCGATAGCTAAATCGTGTGCTTCTTCAACACTGAAATTTCCACTAATTTGTCCACTACCACCACCTATTCTTTCATTAATTCTAGGAGCTGAATATACCTTACCATCTAAAACTATTGCCAATTGATGACCTACTTTTTTACCTGTGAAATCTCCAAATATTTTTGCACCTTCTGAATTAAGTGTAAAATTAATAACAGGTTGAGCAGTTTTATCAGAAAATCCTACTCTAGCATCAATTAACATAGAGCCATCTAAAATAGGTAATTCTTTTAAAACATATTTAATATTTTTATCTTTTACATCAGGTAAAATAATATCTCCATAACTTGCTGCTTCTTCAGGGCTTAACATATTGCCTTGATCAGCCTTAGCTCTATCTACTTCCATTAGTTGTAAATGTGCGGCTTTAGCTATTAAATCTTTAGCTCTTTGCTCATCTTCAGCAGTTTTTACGCCTGGAATTTCAACCAAGATTTTATCTTCACCTTGTTTAGCAACAGTTGGCTCTGAAAGTCCAAATAAATCAAGTCTATTTCTAATAGTTTCTACAGCTTGATCTATTGCAAATTTAGCAGTTTGAACTTCTTCTTCAGGTGTTAAAGTAATCTCATAAAAAGAATTATTAACACTAACTTTTAAGCCTTTTAGTTCTTTAATTATTTTATCTACTTTAGCAGTATCATCTTTATCTAGTAGTTCAAAATGTATTACACCATCATTACTTTTAAATCCATCAGTTAAAATATTTTCTTTATTAAAAGAATAATTAATACTTGAAGCGATTGATTTTACTTTAGACTTTATAGCTTCATTGGTTTCTACACCTAAAAGCATATGAAGTCCGCCTTGTAAATCAAGCCCTAAATTAATCTTAGGACCATTTATAGAAAAAAAGCTTGGCACACTTAAAAATATGCCAAAAAGTGTAACAAAAACTAAAACATAAAAACGATATGTGATACTTTTTGTTTTTTGATTACGCATTATTTTGTTGCTTCCGAATTATTTGTGTTTTCTACTTTTCTAGCTACAAAATTTTTATCTAATTTAGCAACAACATCATCATTTAATCTAATTTTTAAATAATCATCTTCAGCTTTTACAACTTCAACAATTAAACCACCATTAGTAACTATTTTATCACCTTTAGTAAGTGAATTTAGCATTTCTTTATGTGCTTTTGCTTGTTTTTGTTGTGGGCGAATAATTAAAAAATAAAAAATCGCAAATAATACGATTAATGGTAAAAATTGAACTAAAGCATTTTGTTCCATAGAATATCCTTTTAAAAAATAAAATAGTTATCATTCTACATAAAAAGATTTAATCTAAAGTTCTTACTATAAGGCTTGTTGGTAAATTAAATTCTTTTATTAGCTCAATCTCTTTTGCTCTCATTTCGCCATTATCTATTTCGTGGTCATACCCTAATAAATGTAACATTCCATGAATAAATAATAAAGATATTTCATCTTCTAAACTATGCCCTAATTCACAAGCTTTAGTTTTTGCTAGTTCGGTATTGATAACTAATGAGCCTAAAAAATTAGTATCTAAAAAAGAATTATCGTGTGGAAAACTTAAAACATCAGTAGTTTTATCAATATTTCTTGTATTTTTATTGATTTCTTGCATTTCATCATTGTTAGTTAAAACAAGCTCAATATCTTTAGAGCTTAGATAATTTGCTAGTTTTTCAAGGTAGGTAATTTCTTCTAAATTATCGTATAAAATCATAGTATTTTGCCCCAAAAAGGGGCTAAGAATTATTTATCTCTAATGTTTAATTCGTTAATTAATTTAACATAAACATCGTATTTTGTAGCTTTTAAATATTTTAAAAGTCTTTTTCTTTGACCAACTAATTTAAGTAGTCCTAGTCTTGATGAAAAGTCTTTTTTAAATACTTTTAAGTGTTCTGTTAATATTGCAATTCTTTCTGTAAGTAAAGCAATTTGAACTTCAGACGAACCTGTGTCGCCACCAAATCTTGCATATTTGCTGATAATTTCAGCTTTTCTTGCCGAATCCAAAGCCATTTTGACCTCCAAATTGGTGTAAATTAAAAGCTGTGATTATAAAACAAATTGATTAATAAGATTATTAATTTTTATAATTATAATAAGATTTTTTTGGGGTGCTTTTAGCTGAGATTAAACCCATTGAACTTGGACAGGTAATGCTGATTAAGGAGATATTATGAGATTATTTTTAACTTCGCTTATTTTTAGTTTAGCTTTTGCTTATTTTACTAATTCAAATATTTTAAACTTTTTTGCTCTTTTTACTGGAATTTTATATGTATTATTAATGGGAGTAAAAAATAAATTATGCTTTATTGTAGGTGTATTTAATGCTTTAATTTATGCTTATATTGCTTATATAAATAGACTTTTTGGAGAAGTATTTTTGTATTTATTATGCTATTTTCCTATGATGATTTATGGCTATTTTTATTGGAATAAAAATACTTTGATTAAGACTTTAAGCTTGAAAAATTTCATATTAATTTATATAGCAATTTTTATTATTGCTTATTTTTATTCTTTTTATTTACAGAATTTAGAATCAAGATTTATTTATCTTGAAAGCTTTATATTCTCAAGTGGGCTTATAGCAACTATTTTAAGTCTAAAAAAAATAATAAATCATTATATTTATATAAGTATTTCAAACATTGCTTCTATTTATATTTGGACTATTCTTTACATTGAAGATAGTTCTAATTTAGCTGTATTAATGCTTATGATTTTATTTTTTATCTTAGGTATTATTTACTTATTTTCTTGGAAAAAGGATTTAAAATGACTTGCGTGATTATGGCTAATGGGGAGTTTTGCACCAATAAAATAACCTTAAATTATCTAAAAAATGCTGATTTTGTAATAGCTTGTGATGGTGCTGCTAATTTGCTTTTGGCTAATAATTATGAGCCTAATGTAATTATTGGGGATTTAGATAGTTTTCAAAATCTAAAAACAAAAGCAAAAATAATTAAAGTAAAAAATCAAAACACAAATGACTTAACAAAAGCCTATAAATACGCTTTATCAATGGATTTTAGTGATATTTTTATCCTTGGTGCTGGGGGCAAAAGAGATGATCATTTTATAGCAAATATAGCTTTATTGTTTCAATATTTTAAATTAAAAAATCGCTTTAATAAGATAATAAATCTAAAATTAATCACAAATTACGGGGAATTTTTTATAAAAAATACTGATTTTACTGCTAATTCTTACAAAGGTCAGCAAATATCATTATTTTGCCTTGATAAAAAAGCTAAATTTAGCTCACAAAACCTTAAATATGAGCTAAATAATTTTAATTTTAAATATCTAAATAGTGGGACTTTAAACGAAGCATTAGGCAATACTTTTAGTATCAAAAATCATAATAATAAAGAACTTTTAGTATATTTGAATTTTACTTAATTTATAAATTAGAATTTGATTTAAACTCTTTAATAATTAAATCTAATTTTTTTTCATATTTTTTATAATCTTTCACAACATCTTCATATATATTTAATTTATCATAATATTTTCTTCTTGATAAAAATAATGATTTTTTACTATTTTCTAATTCATCTAAAATATTTTTATCATCAATTTTTTTAACCCAATTAAAAGCATTAGAAATTTTCGTAGGCATTAAAAATTCATCTTTTTTTAAGTATTTTCTAAAAGAATTTAAATCATATAAAAATAAAGCTATTTCGTCTTTATTGTTTTTATCCAATACATAATTTACAAATTCCTTAGTTTTTTTAAGATAAGTATTAAGAAATTTTCTTTCATCTTCTCTTAAACTACTGGTTAGAGTTTGAGCGTATTTTTCACTTCTACTAGCTATTAATAAAAGCAACATATGTTTTTTATCAATTAGGCTAAATTGTGATATTTGTATTCTATCTACAAATAAATCTAAATCAGAAAAAATTATTCCTTTATAAAGGTTATAAAATTTAATAGAAATAATATTTTTTACAATATTACTAAGATTTAAAGTGTCTTTTGCACTAGCTATGAAATTTGCTTGTTCTAATTCTATAAGTGCTAAGGAATTATCCTTAGCAAACTTATTAAACTCCTTTACAAATTCTATAACTTTTTTCATCATTTGTTCATTGAAATATAGCTATTTAATGCACCTAAATATGCCTTAGCACTAGCTTTCATAGTATCAAGGTCAAGCCCGTGACCAATGATTGCACGCTGACCTTCAAAGCTAACTTTTACACTAACTTGAGCTAAAGCATCTTTACCTTTACTAACCGCATCAACCTTATAATCAAGCAAGCTACCATTTACCTTGCTAGCTCTATCAATTACTTTAAATACCGCATCAATTACACCATCTCCAATAGCCGCTTCGCTAAATATTTCTCCATCGCACTCCATAGTAACAGCAGCAGTCGCAAGTGCTGATGAACAATCGCTTACTTGAAGATTTATAAGCTTAAATTTCTCTTCTATTTTAATCTTATCAGCAGCAACTATTGCTATTAAATCCTCATCAAATACTTCTTTTTTCTTATCGCAAAGGTCTTTAAACTCTGCAAATGCACGATTTAACTCATCAGTATCTAATGTAAAGCCAAGAGATTTTAATTTATCATTAAACGCTGCTCTTCCACTATGTTTTCCTAAAACTAAATTATCTTGAACTAAGCCTATATCACTAGCTTTCATAATCTCATAAGTTTCAGGGTGTTTTAACACGCCATCTTGATGAATTCCACTTTCGTGAGAAAAGGCATTTTTACCTACTATTGCTTTATTTGGTTGTGGATTTACACCGATTATATTTGACAATAATCTACTTGATGGATAAATTTCTTTATGATTAATTGTGGTATAAAACTCGCCTAATTCATCAGCTCTAACCTTTAAAGCCATCACAACTTCTTCTAAAGCAGCGTTTCCTGCACGCTCACCTAAGCCGTTTAGAGTTACTTCAATTTGTCTAGCACCACCTTTAATAGCAGCAAGTGTGTTTGCAGTAGCTAAACCTAAATCATTGTGATTGTGTGCTGATACTATAAGTCTTCCTTTTGTATAATCGCTAATTTCTTTAAATACCTTATAAATCTCATCAGGTAATCTATATCCAACCGTATCAGGGATATTAAATGTCCTTGCACCTGCTTCATAAACTGCATCTGCCATTTCTTTTAAAAAATTTACATCACTTCTTAAAGCATCTTCACAAGAAAACTCAACATCATCACATAAACTCTTAGCTAATTTTACATTCTTAACTGCAGTTGCTAGAACTTCTGCTGGAGATTTTTTAAGCTTGTATTCCATATGAATTGGACTTGTCGCAATAAAAGTATGAATACGTTTTTTAGCTGCTGGTTCAAGTGCTTTACCTGCTTGAATAATGTCGTTTTCTACACATCTTGCAAGAGAACAAACGCTTGAGTTTTTAATAATTTGTGCAATTTTATTAATCGCTTCGTAATCTCCTGGACTAGATGCTGCAAACCCTACTTCCATAACATCAACACCCAAACGCTCAAGCGCTAAAGCTATTTGGATTTTTTCTTCTGTATTCATTGAAGCACCTGGACTTTGCTCACCATCTCTTAAAGTTGTATCAAATATTATAATTCTTTCACTCATTTTTTTCTTTCCTTTAATTTAATGTATTGTTAGTATATGTATTATTAATAAATTTTTAGTCTATATCGCCCTTGTTTGGGCGAAGGAGTGTAGAATTTTTCACAAGATAATAAGTACATCTATCATCAGATACTTTTTCTTGATATTCCTTATGTTTTAAAATAAAATTCTCAATTAATTGTCTAAAACTACTAAAACCATAATTTTTAGCGTGAAAATCAGAATATTTTTTCTGCATATATGTATTTATTACTGCATATTCTGCTCTAGTTTTTTCATCAATTAAATTATCAATTATTTGTTCTAATTCTTTTAATTGCTCTTTTGGAATTGCTTTTAATCTGTCTTTATCACTACTTTTAACTTTTTCATTATCCAAATAAAAAAACTCATTAAATGAATTTACATATGATTTTAAAGATTTATTAGTTCCTATTCCAATTACTAATTTTTTGTTTTCTCTTAATTTTTGAGCCAAACTCGTATAATCACTATCACCTGAAACTATCACAAAAACATCTATTTGTTTTTCATAAAATATGCTTAAAGCTTCGGTTGTAAGATACATATCAGATGAGTTTTTACCCGATGAAGTAGAAAATTGCTGCATTGCAATAATGCCATAATCAAATATTTTTTCACGCCAATTTTGAATATTTTCTTTACTCCAATCAGCATATATTCTTTTAATAATAACATTTCCATAATTAGAAGCGTAGTCAAATATTTCTCTAGCATATTTAGCAGGTATATTTTCTGCATCTATAAATACTGCTACGCTACTATTATCCAACATATTTATCCTACTTTTTTAATCTTTTTTATATATAAATTATAAATCGCTCTTGATAAACCATAAATAACATAAGCACTCATTATTAAAGTAAAAATCTCTAAAGGACGTAAATATATAAGAGAACAAATAAAAATTAAAATTACTAAAGCTTTTAAAATATTTGCTTTTTGAAATTCTATCTTTTTAAAACTTGGATACCTTACATTACTCACCATCAAAAATGACAATAAAAACGTAAGAAATATAATAAAAATTTCTATAAATGAATTATTATCAAAATGGTGTTTATAAAACACAACCCAAATACCTAAAACAACCGCAGCCGTTGGAATTGGAAGACCTATAAAAACTCTTGGGTCATATGTGCCTGTTGTAACATTAAATCTAGCTAAGCGAATTGCACCAAATATTATAAAAACAGCCATAGCAAGAGAACCAAGTCTTCCATACTCTTGACCTAAATTAAAATAAAATAGTACTGCAGGTGCAACTCCAAAAGCAATAATATCAGCTAAACTATCAAATTCTACTCCAAATTTTGAAGCTGTATTTGTAAGTCTTGCCACACGACCATCAAGGCCATCACAAATCAAACTTACTATAATTAAAATCATAGCTTTATCATAATCGCCTTTAATAGACGCTAAAATACTTAAAACGCCTAAAAATATAGATGCTGCTGTAAATAAATTAGGTAAAATATAAGCTAATTTATGAGAATTTTTTTCCATTTTATTCTCCAATCTTTGCAATATCTGCATTAGCTAAGATTTTATCGTGCATTCCAACTAATAAAGTGCAATTATATGGTAATTTTATATCAACCAATCCTGTTGAAAAAAATCCAATTCTTTGACCTTTAAAAGCTTTTTTTATGTCATAAAAAGAATTTACACAATACCTAGCAGGTTTTAAAATTAATGAAATATCTTTATTGAATACTATTTCAGTAGCATTTGAATAAAAATTATCATTATATTTTAAACCATTAAATTGCTTTTTATAAATATCTTCAGACTTTATCACACTTCTAACTTCTGAAGAATTTAAAAATAAGCTAAAATAATTTTTTTCTAAAGTTAATACTATATTTTTATTATCTTCATCAACATATATTCCAACTACCTTTGCATCAATTGGACTTACTATAGTATTATTATCATAATCAGTGATTTCTCTCTCAACCCTTTTATAAAATAAATGTAGTAATACTAAAATTAAAAATAACAAACAAGAAAAAGAAAATATTAAAGTAAATAATATAAATATTATCCAAGCAATTAATATTATCTTTTTTCCACAATTTGCTATTAAATTCATTTTTCTATCTCACTTAATCTAGTTTCAAAATTATTTTCTATTTCATAATTTTTAATTATTTCTCTTACTTCACTACCTTCTATTACTTCTTTTTCATAAAGTTTTTCAACCATTGTTTCAATTGCTCCACTATATTGTTCTAAAGTAGCAACAACAGATTTAAATCTCTCATCAAGTAAGTTTTTAACATATTCATCTAATTTATGAGCCATATCATCTGAATAATCCTTGATAGTTTGACCACCACCTAAGAATTGATTTCTTTGTTTTTCTAAAACCATAAGCCCAGCAATATCACTCATACCATACATAGAAACCATTGCTTTTATAATATCGGTTGCTCTTTCTAAATCATTACTAGCACCTGTTGAAATCTCTTTAATAAATACATGCTCAGCTGCACGACCACCTAAAAGAACATCAACTTCTGCAATCAACTCGTGTCTTTGCATTAAGAATTTATTTTCTTCAGGAGTATTTAAAGTATAACCAAGCGCTGCTAAACCTCTAGGAATAACAGAAACTTTTGTAACTTTTTTAGCACCTTTTGTTGTCTCTGCTATTAAAGCATGTCCACACTCATGATATGTTACAATTTTTTTCTCTTTATCACTTATTCTTCTTGATTTTTTCTCAAGTCCTGCAATAGCTCTTTCAACTGCTTCAGTTAAATCGCCTTGCTCTACTTCTTTTTTATTATTTCTTCCTGCAAGTAATGCAGCTTCATTTATTATATTTGCCAAATCAGCTCCAGCAAGTCCTGCCGTAAGTCTTGCAATATCTTCAACTTTAACTTCTTTAGCAATTTTTACATCTTTCATATGAACGCTTAAAATATCGCATCTTCCTTTAAAATCTGGCTTATCAACTAAAACTTGTCTATCAAAACGACCCGGTCTAAGTAATGCTGCATCTAGCACTTCAGGTCTATTTGTAGCTGCTAATACAATTACAGGGCTTTCTGAACCAAACCCATCCATTTCAGCTAAAAGCTGATTTAAAGTTTGTTCCCTTTCATCGTGCCCACCCATATGTGAACCTGCTGCACGAGATTTACCAATAGCATCAATTTCATCTATAAAAATAATTGCCGGAGCTTCTTTTTTAGCGTTTTCAAATAAATCTCTAACACGACTAGCGCCAACACCTACAAACATTTCTATAAAACTTGAACCCGAAACACTAAAAAATGGAACATCAGCTTCACCTGCAACTGCTTTTGCTAAAAGAGTTTTACCTGTGCCTGGAGGTCCAACCAATAATAAACCTTTTGGAATTTTAGCACCTAATTTAATATATCTTTCTGGGTATTTTAGAAAATCTACTATTTCTTTTACTTCTTCTTTTGCTTCTTCAACACCTGCTACATCATCAAATTTTACTTTTGGTTTTTCAGAATTTACTAATTTTTTTGAGTTTCCAATTCCTAAAATTCCACCACCCATTTTCTTTTGCATTCTGTTTGTAATAAATCCCCAAATAGCAAAAAATATAAAAATTGGAATTATCCAAGTAAATAATAAATTAGATAAAAAGTTATTTTCAGAATAAGATGTGTAATTTACATTTTTACTATCAAGTAAAGTAGTAAGATTTGAATCTCTTACTAAGTTTGCAGTATAACTAGAGTTAAGCCCGCTACCTTTTATTTGAGTTTGTCCTATTTGAACTTTTGTTATTTCACCTGTCTCTATTTTTTTCTTAAAGTCAGAATAACTTATTTTATTTCCGTTATCAGCTATTCCACCTTCTTCAAAAAATAAAGAAAACCCACCAAATACCAATAGTGAAAAAATTAAAAATATAACTATTGGATTTTTATTAGAATTCTTATTTTCATTATTATTCATTTTTCACCTTATAAACTAAAGTTAGCCAATCTCCTTTTATTTTCTCATCAACTAAAGTTAGTGAAGAAAATTGACTTTTAATCCTTTCAGAATAAGTATTTAAAATACCAGAAAGAATTAAAACTCCGTTCTCATTAAGACTTTTTATCAAATCATTTTTAATAATTAATATCACATCGGCAACTATATTTGCTACTACTAAATCATATTTCTTTTTGGCTTTATCGCAAGAACCTTGCCAAATATTATTAATTTTAAGATTATTTAACTCAAAATTATTTTTAGTACTCATAATTGCTAATTCATCAGTATCACAAGAATCAACACTAATGCCATAATTAGCCATAACTAAAGATAAAATTCCACTACCACATCCTACATCAAGTCCTGTTTTGCAACCTTTATAATATTTTTGCAAAAATTCAACACAAGAATTTGTGCTTTCATGATGACCTGAGCCAAAAGCTAAAGCTGGGTCTATTTTTAGATTTACATAGCCTGCTTTAGGCTCTTGCCAAGTAGTATGTATATATATGTTATCTATTAAAATTGGCTTTATATTTTTCTTATATTCATTAATCCAATCCTTATTCTCTTTTTCACAAAGTTCATAAGTAAGATTAATATTTAAATTAGCATCATTAAGTTTTTGTTTTAACTCGCCTAATGCAAAAACTAAATCATCAAGATTATTATCACTTCTTACAATTAATTCATCATTTTTTTCTTCAATTGCATCAACATCAAACGCAAATACAAAATCACTAATAAACTCCAAATTATTTGTTTTAATAACTAATTCTTGATAAGTATTACGCATAATTATCCTAAAACATCTTCTAATTTTTCTTTTAATACTTGTGGAGTAAAAGGTTTTACTATATAGTTATTAACACCAGCTTTTAATGCTGTAATAACTTCTGCTTTACCACCTTCAGTAGTTACCATGATGATTGGCATATCTGCATATTTAGCTTCAGCTCTTACTTTTTTAACAAGTTCAAGACCATTCATTTCAGGCATATTCCAATCTGTTATTAAAACATCAATATCGCTATTTGCACATAACAATCCCCAAGCTTCCACGCCATGTTCAGCTTCTAAAACATCCTCATGACCTAATCTTTGTAAAGTATTTTTAATAATTCTTCTCATTGTAGAGCTATCATCTACTACTAATAATTTCACTTCAAAATCCTTTTGTAATATTATTTTTCATGGTGCGTTTAGCGAGACTTGAACTCGCACACCTGTTGGCACTACCCCCTCAAGATAGCGTGTCTACCAATTCCACCATAAACGCAAAAAAGGCTACAAAAGTAGCCTAAAATTATCCTAAAAATGGGTTAGCGTATAATAATACTAATCCAATAACTAGAGCATAAATTACTTGTGCTTCAATTAACGCAATAGCAATAAACATAGTTGTTGATAATTTACCACCTAAACTAGGGTTTCTAGCAGTTCCTGCAATAGTCGCAGCAGCAGCATGACCCATACCAATAGCACCACCAAGTGCAGCAACACCTAAGCCAATACCAGCAGCTAAAACAGAACAAGCTTTTAATAACTCGCTACCGATTTCAGTTTCTGCAGCAAAAGCAACACTAGAAAAAGCAAGTAAAACTAATAAAAACTTTTTCATAAAATCTCCTAATAAAAATATATATAATTTTCCTTTCGGCTTGCGTATCCCTACTAAAAAAATTATGCTCTATATTCTATTAAGCTAAAGTAAATAAATTAAGACCTAGTAAAAAAACTAAGAGTTGTGTTGCCGAATTTTTTTACCTTAAATAAGGTATATTTTAAAGATGCAAATTCAACCTTGCTAGAATGCTCTATAATGACAATATCACAATCTAAATTCTCATACAAATTCTTGATTTTCAAATATACATCGCTAAAACCATCTCTAATATCAAATGGCGGGTCTAAATAAAGAATAGTTTTTTCATTTTGTAATTTAGTAATAATATTAGGTAAAGCTTTAAAAGTATCGTCATTTAAAACTTCTATATTTAAATCTTTTGTATTTTTTAAAGCACTTTTATACGCTAATTTATCAATTTCAATAGCAAATGCCTTTTTAGCATAATTACTAATAGCCTCAATCGCCATACTAGCACTACCGCCAAATGCTTCTATAAAAACATATTCCCTTAATTCATCTCTTAAAACATTAAAAACACAAGACTTAACTATACTTTTTGTAGCTCTTGTAGTATCTTTTGATGGATTTTCTAAAATTTTACCTTTTAAAAAACCGCTCTGAACTCTTAAAACATTATTTTTCATACATTAATTGAAGTAAATCATATTTAAATTTATTAAGTAATTTATCAAGTTTTTCTTCAAAACTTAAAACCTTATTATCATCTTGATTTATTGTGCTTGAAAACTCATATAAAGCATCAATTAATTGCTCTTTACTAAAAGGCAATTTTAAATGTGCATTATTAAAACCTATTATAAATTGTGGTTTTTTTGCGTGCATTAATTTTTCATCAGTGATTAAAAAATCGCAATCTTTTTTATTTGCTAAATAATCTTGTAAAAATAATATTAAAGTCTTTTCTAATAAAATATCTTTGCACGCAATGGCTATTTTCATACCAAACTAACCTTTAATTTATGTTCTTTAAGACTAGCTGGAATATTACCATTAGCTAAAGCTATGAACTCAGCCATATGTAAAATATAAAAATCACTAAAATCTCTATTAGATACTTTTTGTAATTCGCCACTTAATGTATCAAACATTTTAAAGCTTAAACTATCGCCAACTACTAAAAAATCAGCACCGCTATCATAAGCATCTAAAACTATCTTAGCTGCTTTTTTATATGCTACTTGTTTATCAAAATCTAAAAATCTAAAACCATTTTCAAATTCTTGAGTTTCGTAATTTATTAATTTTGCCTTAGTCTTTTTTAAAAAATGTAAAAATAAATCAATGGTAAAACCACGATAAACAGCTACATTAAAACCATTAAAATCGTTTTTAATTTCTATATTTTGTAAATCTTGAATAACACATGAAGCGTTTTTATAATTTTTCTTTGCATAATCTAAAATACTAGTATCGCAGATTAAATTCATCTCTCCTAAACAAGAATCAAATTCTTTTTTATATTCATCTGCTTTATATTCACTCATAAAACTAGGTGTTTTTACGTAGGTTTTTCTATAATCACCTTTTAATAAATTAGAAAAATTAAAATCATCATTTATTAAAGTTATCATCTAATCTCCTTTTGATGTTTTAAAGAATTTTTAATTTCTTCATATTTTTCATAATCACTATATAAGAATGGTTTTAAGCTTACACTATACTCAATTCCTTTTTCCTTATCAAAAACAATATCTAAAATATCTTTTCTTTTATTAGGATATTTTTCTAATAATTTATTTGCAAACACAAACGCACTATCACCTAAAAATTCATCATTATATTCACGAATATCACTTGCATAATATAAAAATTTATAAGTTAAATAATCTTTATAATCATCTGCATTGCAAATATTTTTAAAATAATCAAAAACTTTTATAAAATCACTATCATCACACATTAAATCAAGCTTTGCTCTTTTTAAATCAATTGCACTTACACAAAAATCATTTCCAAATTTTTTAATAAGTTCATTTATGTTTGTATTAAGTGATAAAACTTTATTTTCAATCCTTACAAATTCATTACAATCTGGCATATTAAAATATCTATCTTGTTGTTTTACTAACCCTAAAACATCGTAAAGTGTAGAACTATCGTTAATGTCTTTTAAATTAATCTCATATGGCTTATAGTAAAACTCATAATCTCTACTAGCATCAAATCTAAATACTCTTAAAATAAAACTTCTCATAACAAAATTCCTTTTTTACTAATTTATATCAAAAAAATGTTATAAATTATTAAAAGGATTTAATATGTATTTAAGAGCAAACACTCATTCAAAAATCAATGTTTATTTTTCAAAAAATTCTAGCGATTTCGTAGTGCGTGAAATACCATTATACGAATTTAGTGGCTCTGGAGAGCATTTGATTTTACATATACAAAAGAAAGATTTAAGCACAAATGAACTTTTAAAAGATTTAAGTGCAGCAACAGGAATTAAAGCAAAAGATTTTGGTTACGCAGGTCTTAAAGACAAGCAAGGACTTACATTTCAATACATTTCAATGCCTAAAAAATACGAGAAAGAATTAGCTAAATTTTCTCATGAAAAATGTAAAATTATTGATACTTTTTTACACAATAATAAATTAAAAATCGGACATTTAAAAGGTAATTCATTTTTTATAAGATTAAAAAAAGTTAATAAAATTGACGCCTTAAAGATTGAACAAATTTTTACAAATATTAAAGAAAATGGCTTTCCTAATTATTATGGCTATCAGCGTTTTGGCAAAGATAATGATAATGCAAAAACAGGCTTAGAAATATTAAAAAACGAATTAAAATTTAAAAATAATAAATTAAATAACTTTTTAATTTCTGCATTTCAAAGCGAATTATTCAACACATATTTATCAAAAAGAATAGAAATTTCAAGATTTAGCAATGATTTTTCTAAACAAGAATTATTAGCACTTTATAAGGATAAAACTTTAGTTGAAAATCTAAAAAAACAAGAACAATTTTTTAAATTATTTGATAATGAAATATATGAGCATTATCCTTACGGCAAGGTATTTAATGAGAATTTAGAAGATGGTTTAAAAAGATTTTTAGCAAGAGATATTAGCCCTTCTGGATTGATACTAGGAAATAAACCTAAATTAAATGAAGGTTTTTTAGGCGAAATTGAAAATAGCATATATAAAGATTATTTTGATTTATTAAAAACTCAAAATGGTTCAAGAAGATATTTATGGACTTACACAAATGATGAGAAAATTAACTATAATGAAGAATTAGCACAACTTAGCCTTGAATTTAGCCTACAAAAAGGCTCGTACGCAACAGTCGTGCTTGATGAAATAATACATTTAGAAAGGAACGAAGAATGATTTTAATTACAGGTGCAGCAGGTTATATTGGCTCAATTACAAGTTATCATTTTTTAAAGAATAATTATAAAGTTATAGGTATTGATAATATTAGCACTGGAAATGCAAGGGCTTTAGAAGTGTTAAATAAATTTGATAATTTTAAATTCTACGAAGGAAATTTTGGAAATTTAGAACTATTAGAACAAATAGTAACCAATAATAAAATAGATTGTGTAGTGCATTTTGCAGCTAATACTAGCGTATTTGAAAGCACACAAAATCCATTAAAATATCATGATAATAATGTATCAAATATGATTAATTTATTAAAAATTTGTGAAAAATACGATATTAATAATTTTATTTTCTCAAGTTCTGCTGCAACTTATGGAGAACCAAAAACTAATGAATTAATCACAGAAGATACTCCAAAAAATCCTATAAATCCTTATGGTTTAACAAAACTAATAGGCGAATATATATTAAATGATTTATCAAATGCTAAGAAAGAATTTAATTTCATAGCATTAAGATACTTTAATGTTGCAGGAGCAAGCCTAATTGCACCTTTAGGTCAATTTAGTAAATCTAGCTTACTTATAAAAATAGCTGCTGAATGTGCTGCTAATAAAAGAGATAAAATGTATTTATATGGTAATGATTATAATACCCCTGATGGAACTTGCGTAAGAGATTATATACATGTTGATGACTTGGCTATCGCACATATTGAAGCATTAAAATATTTAAAAAACCAAAAAACAAGCCAAGCCTTTAATGTTGGGTACTCAAAAGGAACTAGCGTAAAAGAAGTAATTGATATTATGAAAAAAATCAGTGGTAATGATTTTAAAGTAGAAATGGCAGATAGACGCACAGGAGATCCTAGCTCACTTGTAGCATCTAATAAAAAAATAACTTCTTTAACAGATTGGAAATATAGTAACGACAACCTTGAATTAATTTGCAAAAGTGCTTACGAATGGGAGTTAAAAATATAAACTCAATTCCTATTTTAAATTCAATACATTTTAAGAATTTAAAATAGGAGATAATACTTTAAAATAAAAAGCAAATTAATATTATATTGTTAATTTCAATATTTTAAATATAAAGATATTTTAGAACTTATATATATTTTATTTTGTATTTGTAATAAACAATATTTACGATATTAAAGATTTTGGAATTTAAAATCAAAACTTTATATAAAACTAAAAAATAATATCTTAAAATAGCTCTTATTATTTAATAATATTTTATATAAAATTAAGATAACTAAAACTATAAAAACTTATCTTATAAAATGAAAATTTATTTTATTAATTAAATAGCACGCTGCCTAAGCGTATCATATTTGCTCCACTTTTAATAGCTATTTCATAATCACTACTCATACCCATAGAGCAAATCCTAGCTCCATCTTTTTTAAGCTCATCATAAATCTTATAACACAAATCAAAACTCTTAATAATTTGCTTAATATCATCGCTCATAGCACCTATACACATAACCCCTACAGGCTTTATGAATTTACAATTTTGTTTAATCGCTAAATACTCATCAATCGCTTTACTTGGATTAATACCAGCCTTGCTATCTTCGTTAGCCACATTTATCTCAAGCAATGTATCTAGCTCATAATCAAGTCTAGTATCAACATATTTTGCAAGGTCTAAATTAATGCAACTTTGCCACATAATAGGCTTTGTTTTTATAAGTAAATTAGCTTTGTTTTTTTGCAAATTTCCTATGAAATGCCAATTAATATCACTTGATAATTCAGCCTTTTTTCTAGCTAAATCCTGCACTTTGTTTTCGCCAAATTCAATTTGTCCTAATTTATGTAAAGCCATTATTTTCTCATCTGTTGTGTATTTGCTAACCGCTATAATTCTTATATCTTTATATTTTTCTTTTAGTTCTAAATAAGTCATTTTTCTACCTTAATGAATATAATTTTTTTCTCTCGCTTGAGCTTGGAATATCTAGTAATTTTCTATATTTTGTGATAGTTCTTCTTACTATTTTTACATTAAATTCTTTTTCTATTTTTTCTAAAATTAATTGATCGCTTAAAGGTTTTAAGTGATTTTCATTTTTGATTAATTCGCTTACAAATTCTTTGATGGTTTTATTACTTGTGCCATCGTTTAATTCTGCTGCAAAAAAATCTTTAATAGCTATTATCCCACGATTTGAGCTAATGTATTTATTAGCTATTGCACGGCTAATTGTGCTAGTATTTCTATCAAGTTCGGTTGCTAAATCCTGCATTTTTAATGGCTTAATATCTCCACCTAAAAAATAATCATATTGATATTCAACTATCATTAAGGCAAGTTTTTTTAAAGTCGCCTTTCTCATCTCTAAAGCATCTACTAAATTTTTAGCATTTTTTACTTGTTCTTTTAACTCTTTATAGTCTTGAATTTCAATCTGCGGATAATAATCATCATTGATAATTATTTCTAATTTTCCATTCTCATTTAAGATATAAATATCAGGGATAATCTCTTTGCTATCTTCTAAATCATCAATAAAAGGCGGTAAATTAAAGCTTTTTATAATTCTTATTGCGTCTTTATATAAAGGATTTTTAGTATATTTTGATAAATTATCCAAATCATTTATAAGCTTTTTACATAATAAAAATAATTCATTTTCTAAATTCGCATTCAATAAGCAAAACTCTAAAGCTTCAATATAATTAATAGCACCAACTCCTAAAGGCTCAAGGTAGCAAAATCTCTTTCTAACTTTTTCTATATCTTCTAATAAATATCCTAAACAAATATTTTCATCATATACAAAATATCCATTCTCATCAAGACAACTTATAATAATTCTTGCAATTTCTTGAGATTTTTGAGTAGGAAATAAAGTCTTATTAAGCTGTAATTCTAAATCATCATATATGCTTTTTTTAGCGATATTTAATTCTTCAATCAAACCACCGCCTTTAGAATATAATTGTCTTATACTTTTGTTAGATTTTTTATCATTTATTTCTTTTTTTGAGCTAATTTTTATACAAGGATTATCTTTTGCTAGATTATTTACTTCATCTTCTAAATCATCACTACTAGCTTGAAGCAGTGGCAACCAGCTTCTAAGGGTTTGAGATAATTTTGGCTTTTGGCTTACTTGCTGACGAACTTTTAACATTATAAAGAAAAGTTTTTACCTAAATATTTGCTTTTTACTATTTCATTATTTGCAATTTCTTTAGCACTTCCACTAGCTAAAATACTACCACTATCTAAAACATAAGCTTTATCACAAATTCTAAGGGTCTCACGGACATTATGGTCAGTAATTAATACGCCTATATTTAAATCTTTTAAATCCTTAATAATGCTTTGAACATCATTAATACTTTTTGGATCAACCCCAGCAAAAGGCTCATCAAGTAATAAAAACTTAGGCTCTAAAACTAAAGCTCTAGCTATTTCTAATCTACGACGCTCCCCACCGCTAAGACTTTTTGCAAGGCGGTCTTTTCTATCATAAATCTTTAAAAGATTTAATTTTTCTTCTATTAATTCATCTATATTTTTAAGCCCTTTAAGCTCTGCTGCAATTTGCATATTTTCCCAAACACTTAAATCTTTTAAAACACTTGAATCTTGTGGTAAATAACCAATGCCTAGAATTGCGCGTTTGTGAAGTGGCTCGTTAGTAATATTTAAATCATCTAAAAAAATATCCCCAGCACTAGGGCTAACAAGTCCGCAAATCATATAAAATGTAGTAGTTTTTCCTGCACCATTACTTCCAAACAATCCTACTATTTGAGAATTATCCATACTAATATCTACATTTTTTATAATTTCTATATTTTTTATACTTTTTTTTAGACCACACGCTTTTAAATTAACTAAACTCATAAAGCCTACCTTCATTATTAGTGCTAATTTTTACAATCTTGTATCTAAGTGCAAATTGCTCTAATATTTTTATAAAATCATCATCAGCCCATTCAATTAAATGAAGACCATCGTTAAACAAATTCTCAAAAAGACCATTTTCTATAAAAGCTTTTGTTCCTTTTTGATAAATATCATAATGATAAATCGTATTAGTATCGTTTTTATAAGTATTTAATACACTAAAAGTTGGAGAAATTGCTTTTTGATTTAATTTTTTATTTGCTATTTTATTTACTAAAGTAGTCTTTCCACTAGCTAAATCGCCTTGTAATAAATAAATCCCATTATCACCAAACTCATTTACCACTAAATCTAAATTATCTAAATTAGCCTTGATTATCATCTAGTTTTTCCACATATTCATTTGATTTTGCTTTAGCTACATTTTTGGTTGTAGGTAAAGCTAATACCTTAAATCTGATTTGCTCGTTTAAAAGATTTAGACTTATAATATCGCCAACTTTTACTTCTTTACTAGGTTTAACAACATTTCCATTTATACAAATAACGCCGTTTTTACACATATCAAGTGAAATTGAACGGCGTTTTGTGATATTTACTGCATTTAAAAATTTATCTACTCTCATAAAGAGCATTTTAGCTAGTTAGGAATAATTATTGCTTACAATTTAATCGTTTTTAAGAACTCAAATCTTTTTTTATACATTGAGCGTTTTTTTGATGGTATTTCTTCTAAATCTTTTTGCAAATATTCTAATACATAAAATGATTTTTCTTCTTTAATAATTTTTGTATTTTCTTGCCATATTTCGTCATAATTTGGTATTACAAATACTCTTCCATCTCTTTTTCTATTGCGTTTAAATCTTGATACTAAAAATCTATCCTTTACTCCGCAAACTTTATTTATACCTAAAAACTCAGCAAAAATAAAAGCAAAAAATATAATAAAATTAAGCGGTCTTAAGCCAAAATAAACTTTAGTAAATTCTTTTATCTCATCTTTAGTATTTAAATTACCCTGTAAGGCTGTGATTAATAAAGCATCATTTAATAAAACAAAACTTAAAGAATATAAAAGTTCATTTTTATAATGCAAATGAATTGTAAAAAGTCCTTCGCTAATTACTTTAGGATTTGAGCTAAGCGTAATTTTTAAATCAAATTCATTAAAAATAATCTCATCATTACTTAAAATATCCAAAAATCTATTTGTAATAATTTCTAAATCCCTTTTAAAACATTCATTTGAATATTCAAAAGTAAAATTAGTAGCCCCGTATTTTTTGCATAACATATCATTGTGATATTTTAAATTCTCGCTAAATTTCTTAGATAATTTCGGATAATCTAGTAGAATTTGATTTAGGAATTTATGATTTTTAAAATGAATTATCTTTCTTAAAAAAAATCTAATATTTAATAATTTTTTACTCTTCATTTCTTCGCTTTTATTTTTAAATATGTAAAAATCACAATCAATAAAACAAGTAAAATAATTGGCATATAAGATGAATATTCATCAAAAGTTTTAGCCAAGCTATCTCCTAAATAAAACGCAGCATAAAACACCACAATAGCCCAAATAAAACAAGAAATTAGATTATAAATGCTAAATCTAAAAAAGCTTAATTTTGAAATCTCAGCTGCTATTGGACCTAAGGTTTTAAGCCCATAAACAAACTTACAAACTAAAGTAAAAATAAAGCCATTTTTTCTAAATAAAACTACTAAAAGAGCTAGTTTTCTTTTATGCTTTACAAGATGTTTTTGAAAGTCTTTTTTACTAGCTCTAGTAAAATAAAATAAAGCTGACGAGCCTAAAAAATTACCTACAAAAGCTACTAAAATACTAATATAAGGATTTACATTATAAGCACTTGCAAACACTCCTAAGGCAAGCAGTGCTAACATACCGCCGCCTAAAGAGTATAAAAATACTAAAATATATCCGTATTCTACAAATTTTTCTATAAATTCTTGCATTATTTCGCTAGCTCCACAGCTCTAGTTTCACGGATAACATTTACTTTAATTTCTCCTGGAAATTGTAAGCTGCTTGTTATTTCACTAGCTATTTCTTTAGCTAAAAGAACACTTTCATCATCATTAATTAGCTTAGCATTTACAATAACTCTAATTTCACGACCAGCATTAATTGCATAAGCTTTTTTAACTTGAGAATGTTGTTTTGCAATAGCTTCAAGCTCACTAACACGCTTTAAAAACGCTTCTAAAACTTCTCTTCTAGCACCTGGTCTTGCCGCACTTAAAACATCAGCCGTGCAAACTGCAGCAGCTTCAATACTTAAAGCATCTTCATGCCCATGGTGAGCAAAAATAGCGTTTAATACCACAGGATGCTCTTTGTGCCTTTCACAAACCATAGCACCTAAATCAACATGGCTACCTTCATATTCGTGAGTTAAAGCCTTGCCAATATCATGTAAAATTCCAGCACGCCTTGCAAGTCTTGTATTACCACCACATTCAGCTGCGATAATTCCTGCTAAATGTGCAACTTCTAAGCTATGTGCTAATGCGTTTTGTCCGTAACTTGCACGATATTTTAAACGGCCAATTAATTTTACTAATTCAGGAGCCATTTTTGTAAGTCCTAAATCCATTATGATATTTTGACCTTCATTAAACATTTCTTCTTCAAATTCTTTTGAAACTCTTTCGTGTAATTCTTCAATTCTAGCTGGCTGAATTCTTCCATCATCTATTAATAAATCAATTACTTTTTTAGCAATTGCACGGCGTAAAACATTAAATGAGCTAATAATAATTGCGTTTGGAGTATCATCAATAATTACATCAACACCTAAAACCATTTCAAGTGTTTTTATATTTCTTCCTTCTTTACCAATAATTCTTCCTTTTAAATCATCGCTTTTAAGATTTATTACGCTAATTAATCTCTCACTTGCATATTCACCTGCAAATCTAGTAGTAGCTTGTGCTAGGATATATCCTGCTTTTGCCTTTGCTTGAGATTTTGCTTCTTCTTCGCATTTTCTTACGATATGAGCGATTTCATCTCTTGCATCTTCTTTAGCTTGATTTATTACTAATTCTCTTGCTTCGCTTTGAGTTAAACCACTTATATTTTCAATACTGCTTAATAATTCTTGCATTTTTGCTTCGCAAGATTTTTTAAGCATATTTGCTTCTTCCATCAATTCATTTGCAGCTTGCTCGCTTTTTACAATACTTGCTTTAAATTCATCTAATTTTTGTTCGTTTATTGCTAGAATTTGCTCTTTTTTCTCAATTTCTAGAATTTTCTTATCGTGTTCTTTTTGAAGTTCTAAAATCTTTTCATCATAAGATTTTTTATAACTCAACTCAATCTTACCCTCACTTGCTTTGGCATTTTCTAGAACTTTATCAGCATTTCTTAGTATTTTTTCAGCTTCATATTCAATCACTTTTGCTTTTGCTTTTGCTTGTTCTTCGTGAATTTTAAAATGAGCTTCGTGTATTCTTTTGGCTACTAAAACCCCTAATGCTCCTCCTAGAATAAATACCGCTAATAACGATATAATTTCAACTAATGTCATAACTTCTCTTTCTTTTTATTGTTTTACCATTTGCGATATAAAAATCGCCTTGAATATCCGATTTTAAACAAATTTTGTTTTTAGTAACGGATTTTATATTTTGAATAAAAATAATTAATAAATCATAATCAATTTTAGAAAAAGTTCTATCGTAAAATCCTTTGCCAAAACCTACTCTTCTAAAATCCTTATCAATTCCTAAAACAGGTATAATTGCAATATCAATTTTAACATTTTCAATCTTACTTGAGCTTTCTTTTATTTTAAATCTAACTTCACTTAATGGAAACCTTAATTTATTAAAAGCTAAACTATTATCACTAAGCATTTTTGGAATATAAATATTGAATTTTTTACATAAAAATCTTTTGTATTTATATAGATTTATTTCTTTATCTTTTGCAATATAAATTAAAAGATTTAATTTTTTATTTGTTTTAACTTTAGATATTATTTTTAAAATAGCTCTAAAACTTCCGTAATTTTTACAAAATTTATAATTTTCTTTATGAAATTTTTCTCTTATTAACTTTTTATCCATAATCTAACCTAAAAAATTTATAAGCATATTACATAAGGAATTAAAATGAAAGCTATATTGCTAAGCGTTGCTTTATTGTTTTTTACAGCTTGTTTTGATAAGAAAGAAGATAAAAAAGAAGAAGAAAGCGAACAAATTACTCAAGTTGAAGTTAAAAAAGAACCTGATTTTAATAGACTAATTAAATTCTCTTTAAAATTTTATAATAGCGATGAGATTTTTGAAATTAAAAGAATTAATAATGATAATAAAGACTTAGAATTTACTTCAAATGATAAAATTATATTATTTAATTTCTTTACTACTTGGTGCCCACCTTGCAAGGCTGAAATTCCACACTTAAATGATTTAGCATTAAAATATAAAGATAGATTAAGAGTTATTGGTGTTTTATTAGAAGATAAAAGTGATGAAGAAATAGCTAAATTTATTAAGGATAATGGTATTAGCTATGATATTGTTACAGGTGATAATAATTACACATTTTTAAAAGTTTTAGGAGAAATTAACGGCATTCCATATATTGCTTTATACGACCAAAATGGTAAAAACATAAACAACTATCTAGGTGCAGTTTATGAAGAAATGCTTGATATTGATATTCAAAAGGTTATGAAATAATGTTAGATTTTTTAAAAAAAGGCTTAGCAAAAACACTTGAAGCTATAAATCAAGTAAAACCAAAAAACAAAAAAATAAGTAAAGATTTATTAGAAGAAATGCTAGTAAATGCTGATATTACTTATGAAATAGTAGAAGAGATTTTATACTACTTACCACCTAAAGATATAGTTGAAAGAGCAGATTTAGAAAGAGTAATGAGCTCATATTTTATGTATGAAAATCCTAATTCAAATTCTAATGATAAACCATTTGTAGAATTGATATTAGGTGTAAATGGAGTAGGAAAGACTACAACCATAGGAAAATTAAGTAATTTTTATAAAAATCAAGGCAAAAAAGTTTTACTAGGAGCTTGTGATACTTTTAGAGCAGGTGCAATTATGCAGCTTGAACTTTGGGCTAGTAAGAATAATTGCGATATTGTAAGCACTAAGCAAGGGCATGACCCAAGTGCAGTTGCTTTTGATACCATTACAAAAGCACTTAGCAAAGGTTATGATAATGTTATTATTGATACAGCAGGAAGATTAGAAAATAAAAAAAATCTAGCAAATGAACTAGAAAAAATAATAAGAATTTCATCTCGTGCTTATGAAAACGCTCCACATAGAAAAATTCTAGTCCTAGATGCAACTCAAGGCAATAGTGGTATTAATCAAGCAAAAGTTTTTAATGATTTAGTAAAGCTTGATGGAGTAATTATTACTAAACTTGATGGAACAAGTAAAGGTGGTTCATTATTTGCAATCGCAAGAGAATTAGAGCTACCAATTTTATATTTTGGATATGGAGAAGGTGCAAATGATATTGCTCCTTTTAAAGCAAATGAATATTTAAAGGTTCTTTTAGACGGAATTTTTAACAATGGCTAAGAAAAAATCAAGCCTTTATGAATGCCAAGCTTGTGGTAATCAACAAATTAGATTTTTAGGCAAATGCCCTGAATGTGGGGCATTTAATTCATATTTAGAATTAAACCAAACTCAAATTGAAGTATTAAAAAACGAAATAAAACCAAATTCAAACAAAGCAGTTAGTATTAAAGAAGTTTTAATTGAGCAAGTTGATAGATTTTCAACTTATGATAAAGAGCTTGATTTGGTTTTAGGTGGTGGGCTTGTTGTAGGCTCATTAGTTTTACTAGGTGGCTCTCCTGGTGTTGGCAAATCAACTTTACTCTTAAAAACCGCTGCAAACTTAGCGAAAAATGGCAAAAAAGTCCTTTATGTTAGTGCTGAAGAGAGTAAAAGTCAAATAAAACTTCGTGCAAATAGACTAAATGCTAATGAAGATAATTTGTTTTTACTTACAGAACTTTGTTTTGAAAATATTAAAAATGAAGTTTTAAGCAATAATTATGAAGTCTTAATTATAGATAGTATTCAAACTATTTATTCAGAAAATATAAGTTCGTGCGCTGGTTCAATCACTCAAGTAAGAGAGCTTACATTTGAACTAATGAAACTAAGCAAAAGCAATAATATTAGCACATTTATAATAGGACATATCACTAAAGAAGGCTCAATTGCAGGACCTAGAGTGCTTGAACATATGGTTGATGTGGTGCTTTATTTTGAAGGTGATGCTAGTAAGGAATTAAGAATTTTAAGAGGCTTTAAAAATCGTTTCGGAAGCACTAGCGAAATAGGCATTTGGCAAATGAGCGAAAATGGACTTATAAGCGCAAACAATATTAAAACTAGATTTGTAGGTAAAAATCACGCAGGAAGTGCTCTAACTATTATTTTAGAAGGTAGCAGAGCAATTACTCTTGAAGTTCAGGCTTTAGTATGTGAAAGTGCTTATGCTAAAAGAAGTGCAACGGGATTTGATAGAAATAGACTTGATATGATTTTAGCCTTGCTTGAGAGAAAATTAGAAATTCCACTTGCAAGATATGATGTATTTATAAATATTAGCGGTGGGATAAAAGTTAGCGAAACTGCTGCTGATTTAGCAGTTGCGGCTGCTATAATATCTAGCTTTAAAAATAGAGTTTTAAGCAATGAGAGTGTATTTATTGGAGAGCTTAGTTTAAATGGTGGAATTTGCGAAGTTTTTAGCCTTGATATTAGACTTAATGAAGCAAAAAATCAAGGCTTTAAAAATGCTATAATTCCAAATAAAAGTAATTTTAAAGGTATTAAATGCTTTGTAGCTAATGAGTTAGCTCAAGTTTTAGAATGGATGTAAGTATGAAAAAAGCTTTTACTATGATTGAATTATTAGTTGTTATGGTTGTTGGTGCTATACTTAGTGCGGTTGCTGTTTCTAAAATACATACAAGTGAATTAATAGATGCTGCTAGAAGTATTGCAAACGATATTAGATATACAAAAATTCTAGCGTTAGGAGATGACGCTTATGATGGAACAAATAGTTATCATAATAAATATTATCGTTTTACAATAGCTTCTAATAAGATTTATAAAATTAGTAAAGTTGAATATAACTCAAAAGGAACAACACCAGTTTTAGCAGAATATGCTGAAGATTTTTTAAATCCTGATAAAAGAATATGTGATTTTGAAAAAGATGAAGCGTGTGCTACAAGAACAGCTATTCTTAAAATTAAAAAATATAATATAACATTTACACCAACTACATCAACAACCCCTAAAGGTATTACAGCACCAACTGATACTATTATATTTAATGAATTAGGAGAGCCTTTAAACTTTAATCAAAATCCAAGTGGATTTAAAATAGAAATTTCAAAAGGTAGTGATATAGCTTGTATTTATGTAGAACAATATTCTGGATTTGTACATATTGACAGAGCTGCGTGTAAGTAAAAAAGGTTTTACTTTAATTGAATTAGTTTTAGTTTTAGTTGTTGCTGGAATACTCTCAAGTATAGCAATATCAAAAATCAATTCAAATTCTTTAATCCTAGCAGCTAGGAGTTTATCTCAAGATATTTATATACTTCGTGATTTAGCACTAAATTACGATGTATATGATTATACGACAAATTACGATAAATCATATTGGCAAATATATTTTCATTGTGTAGCAAATACAAAAACTTCATATAACAAATACAAATGCAATCATCAAGAATTTGGATATAGTATTTTTAGCGATAGCATAGGTTCTAGCTCATCAAATCCAGATGCAAATGAATTAGCAAAAGATTTATTTGACAAAACAAAACTAATTGGAACTAGATATGCAGGAATAAGCGTAGATGATAATTTGCTTACAACAAGGACAAATCTTACAAAAAGCTTTGGTATAACTAAAATTGATGTATTTTATAATCTAAATAATAAATACAAAAAAACTCACAGAATAATGGTAAATGAATTAGGAGAATTATTTGCAAGTTCATATACTAATAAATCAAAAACTTATAATCTAATAAAAGCTAATTCATATATTATTAGACTAAGCAAATCAACTAATATAGACCAAAATAACTCAATATGTATTGTAATAAATAATGTAGGTTTTACAACAATTCCTAAAAATAATAACGGACAACTTATTTCTAATATCAAAAAGCCTATATATTGTCATAATTTATAAATTACTAAAATATAAAAATACAAATATAGAATTAACATTTTTTAAAAAGGAGATAATATGAAAAAAATTTTATCAACACTAATATGTGTAATCAGCCTAAACGCACAAAACTTCGTAGGTGCTGATTTTATGGTAGGAAAAGCTAAAGATTACGGGCTTAATTTAAGCGATAATGGTATTTATCAAGGAAGAATTTTTATAAATTCTTATAAACTTAGTAATTATGATAATGATTTTGTTTTTGGTGCAGACTTAAGCATTCACGACTTTGATTCAGAATATAAAAATAATATAGAAAGTGGCAAAATTTCAAGCACTTATACTGCTGTTAATGTATTAGGTGGTATTGGATTTTTTAATAATAATGTAGGAGTTAAATCAGGCTTTAATATCTTAGGTGGCTTAGGTCATGAAAAAATCAAAAGCAAAACTAATACTAAAGATTTAGTAGCTAATACTAATTTAATCAAATTAGGAGCTAGCACTATGAATATTTTTGATGAAGGATTAGTTGTTGAAGCTAGTGCTTTTGCAAAATTTTATTTAGATAATAAAAGAGATAAATTATTTAACGAGCAACAAAAAAGACTAAATTATGAAGCAAATCTTATGCTAGGTTATAAATTCACTCGCAATTTAGACGGCTTTTATGCAGGAATTAAAGCAAGTTATACAAATGATGTAATAGCTAAAGGTATTAGATACGGAGTTAATTTAGGATATAGTTTTTAAGAATTTAAAACTAGGAATTAAAATTCCTAGTTTGAATATATTTTTACTAAATTAAGTGCTACTTCATAAGATTTTTCAAGTGATTTAACAGGTAAAAACTCAAATCTTGAATGAAAATTATGCGCTCCTGTGAAAAAATTCGGGGTAAAAAGACCCTTTACACTCAACGCACTTCCATCAGTCCCGCCACGCATAGCAATTGTATTTGCTTTAATATTTGATAGTTCAAAAGCTTTATATAATTTATCTAAACTATCTTTATTATCATCGTTTAGAGCATCTTTTAGATTGTAATAAGTATCACTCATTTCTAGTTTAAAACTAGCTTTTTTATATTTATTTTGCATAAAATCAACGCAAGTTTTAATGTATTCTTTTTTCTCTTCAAATTTAGTTTTATCGTGGTCTCTTATATTTAAACACACACTAGCTTCGTTTTGATTTGAGTGCATTTCATTTATCCAAATATATCCATCTTTATCTTTAGTATTTTCAGGGGTTTGTAATCTATCAAAAAGATTTATAAACTCATTTGCTAATAAAGTTGGATTTAGCATTATTTTATAAGCATTCATTGGGTGTGCTGAAACGCCTATTATATTAAGCTTTGCACTTGCTGCATTAAATGTCTCATACATTAATTCCCCAACCTCACAACAATCAATAGTATAAGGATGAGTTGTTCTAAAATCATCTAAATTAAGCTGCTTTGAGCCTAAAAGCCCTATTTCTTCATCAGGCACAAAAGCTAAAAATATATCAGGATGATTAATATCACTATTTTTAAGAGTTTTAATTAAGTTCATAATAACAGCAATTGCAGCCTTATTATCAGCCCCTAAAACAGATGAACCATCGCTAAAAATAATGTCTTCATTTAAATACTTCATAATTTCAGGGTGTTTAGAAATCTCTAAAACTGCCTTGCCTAAATCTAAATCCTTGCCTTCAAATCTTAAAATCTTAGGATTTACACAAGGACTAAGCCCAACATCAATAGTATCAAGATGAGCTACAAAACCTAAGCTAGTCTTAGTTTTATCACCAGCTAAAAGTGCGGTTAAAATGCCATTATCATTTAGCTTAATTTCGCTAAGTCCTAAATTCTCTAGCTCACTTTTTAATAATTTCGCTAATTGCAACTGCCCTTCGCTAGTAGGAGTATTACTCTTACTAGCGTTGCTTTGAGATGAGATTTTTACATATTTTATAAAGTCTTCTACCAACATATCTAACCTTTAAAATTATAAACATAAGTAGTATCAAATCCTAACGGAAGACCTAAAGCCCAGAATATAAATAAACTACCAACTAAAGCTATCCATAAAGCAATACCAAATGGAAGCATTAATGAACTAAGTGTTCCAACTCCTGTTTTTTTATAATATTTTTGACAATAACCAATCACTAATGGGTAAAATGGAAACATAGGTGTCATAACATTTACTGCACTATCACTCGTCCTATATGCTGCTTGAGTAAGTTCAGGGCTAATTCCAAGTAACATTAACATAGGAACAAAAATAACGCTTAATATAGCCCATTTTGATGTAGCTGATGTAACAAAAATATTTAAAAAGCTTGTAAATATAATCACTCCTAAAACGGTGAAAACTGAAGGCATATTCATACTCTTTAAAAACTCAGCTCCTGAAATTGCTAATAGAGTTGAAAGATTTGAAGTATTAAATACATATAAAAACTGCCCGCATACGAAACAAAATACAATAAAGGTAGTAAGAGTATTTAAACCACTAGCAGCCATTTTTGATAAATCACTTGAAGTTTTTATAGAGCCACTAATTTTTCCATAAACATATCCTGGAATTGCTAAGAATAAAAATACTAATGGAACAATAGCTTTCATTAAAGCTGCATCAGCACTAGTAAGTGAGCCATTAGCACCACGCATAACAGAATTCTCTGGGATTGATACAACAAATAATAATAAAGCCATAAATATAAATGTTAAAGTCGCTCCCCAATAAGCTTTATTTTCTTGTGAGCTTAATTTCTCATTTTCTAAATGAGCGATTTTGCAATCACTATCAATAGGCATAGTTTTATTTAGCATAGGCTCAATAATTTTTGAGCTAACAAACCAACAAGCAGCAATTACGCTAAAGGTTGAAAAAATACTTAAAAAATAATTACACAATACATTTACGCTTATTTCAGGGTCAATTGTCCTTGCTGCTTTTTGAGTAAATTCTTGCATTAACGGATCAACTACACTTGGAATATAACTAGCACTAAACCCACCTGCAAGTGCAGCAAATGAAGTAGTAATTCCAGCTATTGGATGGCGACCTGCACTATAATACATAGCAGCTGCAATTGGCATTAAAAATACATAAGCACTATCCGATACTATATGGCAAAATATAGAAATTAATATAACCACAGGAACAACAATGCTTTTTGGAACTATTCCTATCATTTTAATTAGTAATGCTCTAATATAACCACTGCCTTCTGCAATACTAACTCCTAAAGTAGCAACTAAAACTAATTGTAAAGCAGGAAAAGTTATAAAATTAACGCCTAATCTAACTATTAATTCAGTTAAATTATGAATTTCAAACATATTTTTAACTACAATTTTTTCGTGACTAACTGGATGAATATAAGAAAAGTCAATAAAACTTAATGCAAAACTTAAAATCATCACAATAAAAAATGCAATTAAAAAAAGAATTGTAATATCAGGCAATTTGTTTCCTAATACTTCAATTTTGTGTAAGATTTTTTCAAATCCATTTCGTTTGATTTGCTGGTTTTCTACCATTAAGGCTCCTTTTTGATAAAATGAAAGGACTTATGTTACAATAAAATCAGATTTTAAGCAAAGAAAATTAGCACTTTTATGTATTAATGTAACTTTTCGTAACAAATATTAAAAATATAATTGAAAAAATATAACTAAGATGATAAGTGGTGCGGATGAGAGGACTTGAACCTCCACGCATTGCTGCACCAGATCCTAAGTCTGGCGTGTCTGCCAATTTCACCACATCCGCTAAGTGGTACGCCCAAGAGGATTCGAACCTCTGACCTACGGCTTAGAAGGCCGTTGCTCTATCCAGCTGAGCTATGAACGCACACTAAAAATAAAAGCTGTATATTATCCTAATAAAATTAATTTTTGCTTAAATTAAATTATATTTTTTATTATTTTATTTCTACCTGTATTTTTAGCCTCATATAAACACTTATCAACTCTTGTTATATATTCATCTAAAATATTATTAGCAAAATTATCTTCTATAAAAACTAAACCTATACTAACGCTAGTAGTTAAGCTTTCAACAGAAAATGTAGAATTTGAATACTCTATTCTAAAATTCTCACAAACATTTTCAAAATCTAAAGCAGATACGTTATAAGCTAATATTAAAAATTCTTCTCCACCCCATCTACAAATCAAATCAGTATATTCTCCAAAATGCTTTCTCATTAAATTTGCACAATTTTTTAATACTTCATCTCCCACACTATGTCCGTAAGTATCATTTACTTTTTTAAAATAATCAACATCTATTAAAGCAATACTTACCTTACTTTTAATATTTAAATCTTCAATACTATCTATAAAACACCATCTATTCATAAGTCTTGTTAAATAATCAAAATTTGCACTTTTATCAAGCTTTTTATTTATATTTTGTCTATTTTCTAATTCAATATATATTTGTTTTCTTAAAACACTTGATACAATTACAAAAATAGTTGATACTACAATCCCATTAAAACAATTAAAATAGAATTTAGAACCATCGCTAAATAAATATAAAGGTATATCTAAAGAATAATCATTCACACAAAAAAAATAATACATTGCCAAATAATAAATAAGTCCGAAAGTCGCTATTAAATATATAATGTATTTTTTCCTATAAATACCTATATAAAAATAAGATATTATAGGTAATATATAATATTCAAACCCATAACCCCACCCAAGATAATAAATTGAGCTAGCAGAAAAAACAAAACAAGAAAAAAAAGTGATATGAATACAAGCATTAAAATTATTACTTTTTACAAAAACTAAAGAAATTAAAAATAACCCCGCTAACATAAAGTATGCTAAAAACAAATAAGGAATATCATTAATTATCATTATTAAAGCATATACTAAATTAAAAACTAAAATACCTTTCATAATTTTTTCAGCTTGTAAAACTTCTACTAGCTCATATTTTCTTTTTTCAAAATCTATCATATTTGTCCTAAAACTATAGTTTCTACTTTATTTTTACCTGATTTTTTACCACTATATAAGGCATTATCAGCTTGAGATAGCATATAATCTATACTTTCAAGTCTTAAAGAATAACAAATTCCAAAAGTAATTGTAGTTTTCCTAGCATTATAACCATCTTTATGAGTATAGTTAGCAAAATCTTCCCTAATCTCATTCATTAGTTCTTCACTTTCATCTATGCTAAGACCTGTTAATAGCATTAAAAACTCTTCTCCACCCCATCTAGCTACATAACTAGAAGCTCTTTTAGATATTTTATCTTTAATGATTTTTGCTGTATTTTTAAGAACAATATCTCCAAAATTATGACCGCACTCATCATTTAAACTCTTAAAATTATCAATATCACCTAAGACAATTACCATAGAACGAATCTGGTCTTTTTGAAAATAATTATGATATATATGTAAAATTTCATTCATTGCACGACGATTTAAAATATTTGTCAAATAATCATAATCAGCTTTATTTTGTAATTTAATGCTTTCTTTTTCTAATATTTTACTTTCATTCTCATCAATACTATGCGTATAAAATGAATAAAAAATAATTACAGAAGTAATATTTATAACATTAAATACATATACAAAAACCATATATTCGCTTTCAAAATCAGGAATATCTTTTGTAATAATTATTGTAACTATAAATAAAATAATTTCAAAAATACCAATAATCAAAGGATATTTAGAACTGCTAAAGTCATGAACATAGCCAAGAGATAAAAGTGCTATCATAACTATTAAAAAACCATATCCTTGCCCTAAAATATATGTGCAAATTGAACAAGACAGCAAAACAGAAGCATGTGTAAAATAAACAGCAATATTATGATATTTGTCAATTTTTAAAATAAAAATCGTAGCTACTAAAGCAATAAAAGCTTCAATAAACTTAATATTAACCATAGGATAAAGACCTAGAAAATAAAACACACTCCCATAAGTAGTATGGGTTATTGTTAGTAAAATCATTGTGATTTTTACTAATTGTCTTATATTATCTATCTTTCTAAATTCATTCATCTTCTATACGCTTTGCTTCTATCCTATTTCTACCGCTATTTTTTGCCATATACAATAATTCATCAACTTTTTTAATATAATTATCAAAATTACTATATGAAAAATCGCCATTTACATGCAAACAACCAACACTAGCACTTATCGTAAAATCGCCAGCACAGAATTTATTATTTTTTAGCTCTTTTCTAAAATTATTACACGCTTCATAAAATTCTTCTTCACTGCAACCTAATGCAAATACTAAGAATTCTTCCCCACCCCACCTAGCAATCATATCAGTGTATCTTGAAAAATTAAGCTTTATGCAACTTGCGGTTACTCTTAAAACTTCATCTCCAACACTATGCCCATAAGTATCATTAACTTTTTTAAAAAAATCTATATCTATTAAAGCAAAATGAAAATTCTTTTTATATTGAATTAAATGAATTTTTTCCATAAAAGCCCAACGATTTAGCAAATATGTAAGCGGGTCTGTAGAAGCATTAATACTTAAAACTTCATTTGCATTTTCTTTTGTCTCAATTGTTTTATAAACTTTAATTTTTAAAAAATACATAACAATTATAATTGTAAGACACGCAAATAAGCTATGAATAATATAAAATATGCCATTAATATTGTATCCAAGCACATATAATTGATTTTGTAAGGTATATTTATTAACTTCCATAAATATATACAATAATTCAAAAACTATACTCTCAAAAATTGCTAATGTATAGATAATTTTTCTATTTTCAAATTGACCTACATAACAAAAAGCTATACAAGGTATTAAAAAATATTGAGCTCCAAAACTCCAACCAAAATAAAGAACCATAAAAATAGCATAAACTATACAAACAAAATGCACCGTATATACTAAACTATTGACTTCTAATAAATCTAACTTTTTTAATGAATACAAATATATACAAGCTAAAAACAAATTAACAAACATAGGATAGTTATGACCTAACCAACCCATTAAAATAGATAATAAAAAATATAATGTTGAAAATATAATTAGTATATATCTAGCAATTTTTTTTGCTACAACTAAATCATCTTGATCTAAAAAACTTCCCATATCTAACCTAAATTAACTAACTTTACTCTATTTTTTCCAGAGTCTTTTGCACTATAAAGTGCTGCATCTGCTTTTGTTATTAATACATCTTTATTAATTAAATTTATAGAATAACTAACACCTATTGAAATAGTAACGCTAGTTTCATTTAAATTATCTTTAATTTGTAATTTTTCAATAGATTTTCTACTTTTTTCTAAAGAATTTAAAACATCATTGTAAGAGTAATTGCTAAATAGTATCAAAAATTCTTCTCCACCCCATCTAGCCACATAAGTATTTGTATTGTTTTCATATTCGTTTTTAAACACTTTAGAAACTTCTTTTAAAGCTAAATCTCCAAAATTATGACCATAAGTATCGTTTAAATGCTTGAAATTATCAATATCTCCTATTGCTAATGCTAAAGAATTTACTTCTTTATTTTTTAATTTTTCTAACATATTATCTAATATCTCATTCATAGCACGACGATTTAAAAGTGTGGTTAAATAATCATTTTCAGCTTTATATTGTAAGAATTCTTTTCTAGCATCAAGTTGCTTAATAATCTTGGCGTTTTCTCTATCATTTAGCCAAATATAAACTAGCAATGTAACTACCATAAATAAAAAATTAGCTATATTTATATATGGCATATAAGGATTTGGATAATTTGGAGTATCTTTTGTAATATAAAGCATTACAAAAAAAGCAGTCGCTTCTACAAGTCCTATACCTATTGGAACTAAGAAAGTATTGAAATTTTGTAAATATGCTAATGATAATAAAAGAACTATTATCATAGTAAAACCATAGCCCCATCCAAGATAATAAGTGCAATAACAACAAGAAAATAATATATCTAAATGCGCATATAAAGTAGCAATTGCATATCCCTTGTTTCTTATCAACACTACATAAGCTACTAATAAAGAAATAATAATTTGAATTAAGCTAGAAGGTAATAAGAAATATAGCCCCGTTAGAGTAAAACTAACAGCATATATAAGATGAACTAAGCCAATAATAACAACGGTAACTTTTATTATATATTCAAAATTATCAACTCTTCTAATCTCTTTCAACTTATTTTTCCTAAAACCATAAATCAAAAAATATTTTATAATTTAAACCTAAAATATTATTTAAAATTCCAAAACTTGGCTAGAGAGTGAAGGAATCGAACCCCCCGCAGAATAGTCAACTACCCCACCACAAGATTTGAAGTCTTAGGGCTACACCAGTAGGCCAAACTCTCCATAAAAAAGGCTTAGTTATAGCATAAAATGTTTAATATCTGTAACTTTTAATAAACTTTTCAAAATCACTTTTTGTATTCATATTTAAAAAAGCATTATCATTTTTAAAGCTTAAAGTAATTGCCTTTGACTTTATAAAAAAATCTTTGATTTTGCAATTTTCATCTAATTCATCTAAATATTTTAAATCGCTCATCTTATAAAAACCACATAAAAAATGAGTTTTGATACTTTTTGCCACTACTGAACTTTTATATCTTTTATGTTTATAAAAAAGTCTTTTTATAGAGCTTTTATTAATTTTTACAAAATCAACTGCAATTACAAAAACAGAATTTGAATTAGGAATTTTAATATTTTTAAAAGTCTTTAAACCATTAATTGGATGAAAATATTCATAATTATCTTTTAAAAATTTACATTTTAAATCACTTGGCTTAGTCTTAGCACAAAAATATATTTCATTAAATAAAGGCTGTAATTTTTCATATAAATAATTAATCAGGCTAATTTCACGCTTTTTATAATTAAAGCGTAAATTAGCCTTATCTTGCCCCATTCTACTTGATTTTCCACCACCTAAAATTAGGCAAACGCTATTTTTAAAGCTCATCAGGAGAACAAATATATCCTTTAATTGCACTAGCAGCCGCAATTGCACTATTTGCAAGATAAACTTCTGAAGTTCTCGCACCCATACGACCTACGAAATTTCTATTCGTAGTTGATATACAACGCTCTCCATCAGCTAAAATCCCCATATACCCACCTAAACAAGCACCACAAGTTGGATTACTTACAACTGCACCAGCACTAGCAAATATATCCATTAAGCCTTCTTTTTGAGCTTGTAAAGCAATTTTGGTTGTAGCTGGAGTAATTATCATTCTTACATCTGAATGAACTTTTTTATCTTTTAAAATACTCGCTGCAATTCTTAAATCACTTAGCCTTCCATTTGTGCATGAGCCTACAAATGCTTGGTCAATTTTTACCTTTTCACTTACAGCTTGTTTTATACTTTTACCATTACTTGGTAAGAATGGATATGCTACAACAGGGTCAAGCTTGTCTAAATCAATCTCAATTACTCTTTCATAAACAGCATTTGGCAAGTGGCTAAACTCAACGCCTTTTCTCTTTAAATTAACCGAGTTTAAAAACTCTCTTGTAACATTATCAACAGCACAAATTCCATTCTTTGCACCTGCTTCAATCGCCATATTACATAAACTAAAACGGCTATCCATATCAAGCTCTTCAATTCCAAAAAACTCTAATGATTTATATAAAGCCCCATCAACGCCTAAAATTCTAATAATTTCTAAAATTAAATCTTTTCCATAAACCCAAGGCTTTAATTTTCCACGAAACTGCACTTTAATAGCACTTGGCACTTTAAACCAGTTTTTACCTGTTATCATTGCATACGCTAAATCAGTGCTTCCCATTCCAGTAGCAAATGCTCCTAAAGCTCCGTGCGTACAGGTATGGCTATCTGCACCAATTATCACATCACCTGGGCTAATAAGTCCATTTTCAGGTAAAAGTGCGTGTTCAATACCCATATTTTTTTCATCAAAAAGATATTTTAAATTATGTTCTTTTGCAAAATCTCTACTAATTTTTGCTTGATTTGCACTTAGAATATCTTTTGCAGGAATATAGTGGTCAAGCACAATTGCAAAACCATCAGGATTAGCTAATTTTGTAGCACCACTTTTTTTAAATTGTTTAATAGAAATTGGAGTTGTAATATCATTTCCTATTACCATATCAATAGGACAATCAATAATCTCACCTGCTTTTACTTCTTTTCCTATATGATGAGCAAATATTTGTTCTGTTAAAGTCATAGATTTCCCTTTTTTTCTAATTTTATTAATTTTAGCCGTTAAAATTAATAAAAGGATTAAAAATGAATTATTATGATTTAGTGCAAATTAAAGATTATTTAAAGCAATATAAAAAGATAAATCGTGCATATAGAATAAACGATAATTGCTTATGTATTGAGTTTAAAGATAAACTATATTTTGATTTAACCAAGGGCAAAAGTGCAATTTATAGTGGTAATTTATATGCTAAAGATTATACTAGTCCATTTGATTTACAACTTAAAAAAATGCTTTTTAACGCAAGTATTTTAGATATTAAAGTGCCTATAAATAATAGGATTTTAGAGTTTAAACTAGCCTTAGCTCACGCTTATAAAAAAATGGAATTTTATTTAATACTTGAGTTTTCAGGAAAATTTACAAATGCACTAATCTTAGATGATAAAAGAAATATAATAAGTGCCTTAAGATACGGCAAAAACAACCTTAGAGATATTTTACAAAATGAACCTTACATAGATTTAGAACCTACAAAAATCACTGAAAAAAATATAAAAATTGAAGATTTTAAAATTTATTTCGCAAATATTTTTGCAAGTCTTCAAAACGAGAAATTAAACTCATTAAAAGCTCAAAAAATAATGGAAAATGATAAAAAAATTGAAAAATTAGAGCTTTTAATAAATTCTTTAGAAGATGAAGAATTGCTAAACAAAAAAGCACTTTATGAATACGCAAAAGGCGATGCACTAAAAGAAAACTTATATAAAATCAAAGATTACGAAAGAGAATTTGAAATAGGAATTTATAAATATTCTTTAATCAACTCTGCAAAATATGAGCTAAATAATATTTATAAAAACGCTAAAAAATTAAGCCAAAAAGCAAAAAATATAAGCATAGAAAAAGATAATCTAAACGAAAAAATAAATGCTTTAAATAGCCTAAAACAAGCAATAATTTGCACAAAAGATGAAGTATTTTTACGCTCATTATTCGCAAAAAACAATAAAAAAGGCAAAACCCAGCAAAATCCAAACATATTAAATTTTTATGTAAATGATTACAAAATTAGCGTAGGACTTAATGAAAACGCTAATGAATATTTGCTAAAAAATAGCAAAAAAGATGATTTATGGTTTCATTTAAAGGATTTAAAAGGCTCTCATGTAATAATTTCAAGCAACAAAAAAAGCTATGATATAGATTTAATCTATCATGCTGCAAGTCTTTGTGCTTGTTATTCTGGTAAAAAAGAAGGTAATTTTTTAGTAGATTTTACAAAAAGAGCAAATGTAAAAATTATTGAAAAAGCGTTCGTTAATTATGTTAATTACGATACTATAAAGGTTTTTTTATGAGTGTTAGCAATATTGGAAATATAAATTATATAAATCAAAATCAAGGCGTAGCGATTGATAATCACGCAAAACATAATGCAAAAATGTTTGCTGATGAGCAAATTACTTTAGTTACGCCAGAAGTTAATGTAATAGAAGAAAGTAGCGAAAGCTCAAAAACAAACACAAATCTTGATGATGAAAAATCATATCAAGAAGAACGCCCTAAAAAAGAGCATAAAAGAGCTAATTTTTTCGGTGTTATGATAGAAGAAGATGAAGAAATTGAAGAAATAAAAGAAAGCGATAGGCTTTTTGATAAACTTGTTTAAGGAGTATTTATGTTGAATGAAAAAATAAAAACAGGCTTAATTTTTGCAATAATTGCAGTAATTTTTCTAGCGATAAATTCTTATTATTTATGGCTAATAATATTTTTATTAGCTAGTGGCATTGGATATTTTGAAGCTTGTAAATTATTTGATACTAAAAATAATTATTTAATTTTAGCCTTAGGATTGATATTAGGAATTTATACTCAAATGCCTGTGGTTTCTATGATTTTTGCTATTTTAGTTCTTGCTTCTTTTTTAGCATACAAACAAGGAGATTTAAAAGAAATTCTACCATTTATTTATGCAGGAATTGGAATTAGCTTTATTTTTGAAACTTATATTAGATTTGAATTAAGTGGCTTTATTTGGCTACTTTTAAGCGTTGTTTTATGTGATAGTTTTGCTTATTTTGTAGGTAAAAAATATGGAAAAACTAGCTTTAGCCCAAGTTCTCCTAATAAGACTTTAGAAGGAGTAATCGGTGGAATTATCATTAGCACAATAGTTTCAAGTATTTATGCTAGTTTTGTTTATAGTGAGATTGGCTTTTTTGGAGTTTTATTTTTATCATTTTTAATGGCGTTTTTTGCTGTATTTGGAGATTTATTTGAAAGCTATTTAAAACGCTTAGCGAAGGTTAAAGATAGTGGAGAGCTTTTCCCTGGACATGGCGGAGTATTAGATAGAGTTGATGCTTTGATTTTTGCTAGTATTATTATGGTGGTATTCTTATGAGCTTTACTATAAATCCAACAAAACCTGAAATTATAAGCGTATTTGGTTCAACTGGTTCAATCGGCGTTAATGCTTTAAAAATAATAAAACAAGCTGATATTAAATTAGAGTGCATTAGTGCTTATAAAAACTATGAATTATTAAACGAACAAATAAAAATGTTTAATCCTAAAATAGTCTTAGCAAGTGATGAAATACTAGATAAAGTCAATCATTCTAATAAATACTCAATAAAAGACGCTGCATTTATAATGCAAGATTTAAAAAGTGATGGAATTATCAATGCAATAGTAGGATTTGCAGGGCTTAAAATATCTTTACAAACTCAAGAATTAGATAAAAAACTCTTTTTAGCAAATAAAGAAAGCTTGGTTGTGGCTGGAAAATTTCTTGATACTTTTAATATCTCTCCTATTGATAGCGAGCATAGTGCATTAGCAGCACTTTTAAGGGGTATTAAACACCCTAAAAAGCTCACAATTACTGCTAGTGGTGGGGCATTTTTTAAATACAATGAAGTTGCAAATCTAAAAGCAAATGAAGCCTTAAAACACCCTAATTGGGATATGGGAGCAAAAATCACAATAGATAGTGCAACAATGACAAATAAGCTTTATGAATTAATAGAAGCAAAACATTTATATCCTAATTTAGAATTAGACGCAATCATAGAGCCAAGCTCAAGTATTCACGCATTTTGTGAAAGTATTAATGGCTCAATGAGTGCTTATTTTAGCGTGCCTGATATGAAGCTTAGCATTGCAAATGCACTCTTAGGTGAGAGTGATTTTGCTGCTTGTGAATATTTTGATATTTTAAAACTTGCTAAATTAGAATTCTTTGAGATAAATCCTAATAAATACCCTATTTTTAGGCTAAAAGATGAGCTATTAAATAATCCTGATTTAGGTGTTATTATCAATGCTGCTAATGAAGAATTTGTATATAAATATTTAAAAGATGAATGTAAATTCTATGATATTAGTGACGCAGTATTTAAGGCTTTAGATAAATTTGCTGATAGTAAAATAAATACTATTGATGATGTGTTTAGTGTAGATAAAATGGTAAGAGAGTTTTTGAATGCTTAAGATATTTTTAACATTTTTAAGTCTTAATTTATTTGCTTTAAATTTTACTATAAACACTTTAGGAGAATGTGAAAAAGTTTGTGATAATACCGTTTTGATTTTTGGCGGTATTCAAGGAGATGAGCCAGGTGGTTTTCACGCTGCTAGCTTATTAATCACTGATTATAAAATCACTAAAGGGAAAGTAATTGTGGTGCCAAATCTTGCATTTGATTCAATAATTGCTAGAAGTCGTGGAGAATTTGGAGATTTAAATCGCAAATTTGCTGAACTTAGCGAAGATGACCCTGATTATTACACAGTTGAATTAATAAAAAAAATAATAACTTTACCTGAAGTAAAACTCATAATAAATCTTCACGATGGTAGTGGATATTATTCTCCAAATTATATAAATAAGGATAAAAATCCTAAAAAATGGGGAAATTCTTGCATAATTGACCAAGAGCAAATTGACGCAAAATACGGGAATTTAAACGAAATTGCAAGTAAGGCTTGTGAAAGTATAAATAATAATTTATTACACAAATTACATAGCTATCATTTAAAAAACACAAACACAGCAAATGGCGATGAAGAAATGCTAAAAAGCCTAACTTATTATGCAATTACTCAAGGCAAAGCCGCCTATGCAAACGAAGCTAGCAAAAATCTATTAACCCACGAAAGAGCATATTATCATTTACTAGCAATTGAGAGCTATTTAAAGGCTGCTGGAGTTGAATTTGAGCGAGAATTTGAATTAAATCCTAATGCAGTAAGAGAAGTTATTGAAAAACCGATTTTAATTAAAATTGAAAATCGCTTTTTATTAAGCCTTCAAAAACCAAGAGAAAAAATAAGATTTATTCCAATAAAATTGCCATTTACTTATAAAGCTAGCAATGAATTAACTGCGATTTTTAAAAACAATCAAGATAATGGCTTTAGTATTCAATACGGCAATCGCTTTCAAACTAATTTGTATTTAGAAAAAAATGTTGAATATAGCGATATTATTGATAAGTTAAATTTAATTGTTGATGATAAAGAAATCACAACTAATTTCGCAAAAATGATTGAAGTAAAAAATTATTTTTTAGTTAAAAAACACGATAAAGTAAGGATAAATGTCATAGGCTATAACGCAAAAGATAGTGAAGATAGTATAAAACTAAGCCTTAAAAATATGCAAAAACAATACTCAATTGATAAAGCAGGTAAGATTTATAGGGTTGAAGCTTACGAAGATAATAAATTTATAGGTGAAATTTTAATTAGATTTGAATGATGAAAAATATTATTTTAATTATTTGTGTTGTAATTTTTACTTCTTGCAGTAAAAATTATTTTGCTCTTCCATCTCAAGACTTAAATAATTATGAGAGCAATGAGTTTTATATCAATAAAGAAGTATCGCAAAAATTAAAAGAAAATTATTTAAAAAACCTATTTTATGTGTGGGGAATTGATAAAACAAATATCAATATGAAAAATATTGCAAATGATATTTTAAAAGACACAGGTTATGGAGAAAATTATCAATTAAATTCTCAAAAATTAATGCAAAATATAGTAGATAATGCTGATTTTGATAATTTAAACAAAATTTCAAAAAATGCAATCATTATTCATTCAAGTAATTTAAGATTATTACCTACTAAAAAACCAAGATTTAAAAATCCTAAATTAGCAGGCGAAGGCTATCCGTTTGATTATTTGCAAAACTCATTTATCTACGCATATACTCCTGTTAAAATCTCTCATTTTAGCAAGGATTTTGGCTGGAGTTTTATTTATAATAGCGTGGTAGTTGGCTTTATAGAAAATAAAAATATTGCATTTATTAGCGATGAAGATTTAAATATTTATAAATCATCAAAAGACTTCATAATGCCTAAAAAAGATAAAATTGCATTAATAGATAAAAATGACGACTTCATAGAATACGCAAGAATTGGAATGCCTTTGGCATTAAGTAAAGAAAGTGCTAATTTTTATACTATAAGAGTTTTTAAAAAGGATTTAAACAATAACGCAAAACTTATTGAAATAAAGGTTAAAAAAGAAGATTTTTTCAAACTTGGAGATAGTTTTTCTAGCGTTGATTTAAAAAAAATCGCAAATGAATTAATAGGACAAAACTATGGCTGGGGCGGATTAAACGGCGATAGAGATTGCTCTGCTTTTTTAAAAGATGTCTTTGGCACATTTGGAGTTTTTCTAGCTAGAAATTCGCAAGATCAAATCTATCAAAAAGATTATTTAAATAGAAAAATATTTTTTAATATCTCAAAACTTAGCAATAAACAAAAATATAATTATATTAAAAGCAATGCAATACCTTTTGCAACCTTGCTAGCTCTAAAAGGTCATATAGTTTTATATTTAGGAGAATTTGATAACAAAATCTATATATTGCATAATTTATGGGGGATTAAAAATTATGAGCGTGGAGTTGAGAGTAGAATTATCGTTGGAAAAGTAGCAATAACCACAATAGATGCAGGCAAAAATCTCTCAAGTGTAAAAGAACAAGATGTAATATTAAGTAGGATTTTTGGTATGAGAAATCTATTTGCTGATGAATTGCAGTTTGAAATTCCTAATTTAAATTCTAATAAGGACTAATTATGGCTATATTACTTGGTATTTTATATTTTTTATTGGTATTTTTCGCTAATGCAAATATGCTTTTAAGAACTATTAAAAATAATACTTTTAATAAATTTAGAAAAATAATTGTGGCTTTTTATAGTATTATTTTTGCGTTTGAACTAAGCCTAATTACTCAAGAAAACTTAATTAAAGAGCTTTTATATTATTCTTTTATAATTTTAATTGCTTCAACTATTGTGTTTTTTATAATTATGAGTTTTTATTATATCAAGACAAAAATCGTCTATGAAGAACATTTTGCAAAAGCAATTGATATATGGGAGATATTCAATTTTTTTCCTATATTTTTTATACTTATTTATTATTTAAAAGATATAAATATTTTAAATTATGAGTATATATTTATTTTCATAGCTTTTGTATTTTTTTATAAGGTATCAAAAAACGCAATAAAAGTCCCTAAAATAAAAGAAATAAATCTAAACGAAGATAAACTAAAAAAAGATTTAAAAATCGCAATGATAGCTGATATTCATCTAAAAAAGAATTTAAATGATGAGTTTTTTATAAATATAATTAATAAAATTAATTCTTTAAATCCTGATTTAGTAGTAATCGTAGGAGATTTAGTAGATACAGGTATTAATAATGTCAAAAACCTTAATTATCTAAATGAACTAAAATCAACCTATGGCACATTTTATGTCTTAGGAAATCACGAATATTATCACGGAGTAGGCAGTATCGCTAAGGAATTAAAAAAATATAAATTGCATTTTTTAGATAATAAAAGCATAGAATTTGATGATTTTGTAATATCAGGTGTAAATGATTTGATGGGGCTAAAGCTTAAGACTTTTGAGCCTGATATTAGCAAATTAAAGCCTAAATTAGATAAGTTTAATATCTTACTAACCCATCAGCCAAAATTTGTTAAAAAATACGATGTTAGCCCTTATGATTTAATCCTAGCTGGACATACTCACGCAGGACAAATCTTTCCTTTTAGCCTAGCTGTTAAACTTGAGCAAGGATATTTAAAAGGCTTATATAATATAAAAAATAGCAAAATGTATGTAACAAGTGGAGCGGGATTTTGGGGCATAGTAGCTAGGTTTAATGCAAGTAGCGAAATAGTCTTAATTAATGTAAAATCTAAATAATTTACTTAATAGAAATTACTAATTAATAAAATATATCTTTATTTAAAACAAGGAGTATTTTATGAAAAAAATTTTTTTATGTTTATGCTTAGGTGCATTTAGTTTATTTGCTAAAGATTTAAGTCCTCAAGAATTAAACGATATGAAAAAAGAACTAAATGAAAGTATGATGAAAATGCACTCTAAAATGCAAGTAGGTATGAATGAAAACGACCCTGATATAGCATTTGTAGCAGGTATGCTACCTCATCACATTGGTGCTGTTGATATGGCTAAAATCGTTTTAAAATATGGAGAAGATGAAAATATCAAAAAATTAGCTAATGATATTATAAAAGCTCAAGAAATTGAAATTAAATTTATGCAAGAATATTTAGAGAAAAAAGGCTATAAATATCCAGAAGCAATCAATCATCATCAACATTAATAATTTATGCAAGGTAATTTTCCTTGCATAAAACTTCATTTGCCAAATTAAGACAATATCATATTTTTTAGGAGTATAGATGAAAGAAAAATTTTTTATTTTAATATTGGCATTTTTAAGTGCTATTGCCCCACTTGCAACCGATATGTATTTACCTGCATTAAGCTTAGTTCAGCATAGTTTTAATACAAGTGAGTTTTATACTCAATTAAGCATTGCTAGTTTTTTTATAGCCTTTGCATTAGGACAATTATTATATGGACCAATTAGTGATATTTATGGTAGAAAAATCCCATTAATTATAGGACTTTTCATATTTATAATATCTAGCTTTTTATGTTTTTTAGTTGATAATATTTATACTTTTATTGCTTTAAGATTTATGCAAGCACTTGGCGGATGTGCTGGGGTTGTGATTGCAAGAGCTATTGTAAATGATTGTTTTTCTAAGCAAAAAGCAGTGGCTGTATTTTCATTAATGATGATTAGCTCTAGCATAGCTCCTATGATTTCTCCTAGCATTGGTGGGCTTTTGCTTAAATACTTTTCTTGGCAAAGCATTTTTATTACTTTATTTTGTCTTGGAATTTTATTATTATTTTTAAGTATTTTTTATATAAAAGAAAGTAACAAAAATCAAATTCCATTTTCATTTTCAAATATTTATAAAGCATATAAAAGTGTTTTAACTAATAAAAGTTTTTTAATTTATGTAATTAGCTCAAGTTTAATTATGAGCACTTTATTTGCTTATATTAGTGGCTCAAGTTTTGTTTTTACCAATGTTTTTAATATCAGCTTACAAGAATATGGATTAATATTTGGGATAAATTCTTTAGGATTTATGATAACAGCTAGATTAAATGTATATTTTACTTCTAAATTTGGTATATCAAAAGTAATTTTTATAGCTTGTATAACAATGATAATTAATTCATTTTGCTTAATACTTTTATCAAATAATTTTTATACTTTTACTTTATTTTTATTCTTAACTTTATGTATGCTAGGCTTTATAACACCAAATCTAGTTACAAAAGCTATGCAAAAATCTAAAAAATATTCAGGTAGTGCTTCAGCAATACTTGGAGCTATGCAATTTATGTTCGCAGGATTTGCAGCGTTTTTAGTCGGTGCTATGAATGCTAATACGAGTTTTGCACTAGCTTGCATAATAAGCGTTTTTTGCTTACTTGCAAGTCTAGTTTATATTTTAAGATTTAAGTTAATTAGAATTTAAAACTTCTGTTTTAAATTCTAAACTTATTTTTTAGTGATATAAAAGCCTAAAATAGAGCCATTTTGCACTACTTCGCAACTATGACCTAAAGCTTTCATATCAGGTGGAATTCCATTAATACTTTGCGGACAATCGCTAATTATTTCTAATACTTCGCCACTTTTTAACTTGTGAATTACTTCATTAGCAACAATTGCAGGATAAGGACAAGGTTCGCCTAATAAAGAAATAGAATAATCAATTTTCATTTTTTCTCCTTGCATAAAATAATATCAAAGCAATGCTTATTAAAAATAAAGCTATATTAATGCCAAGACCACTATATCCGCTTAATTTGATTTTTTCTCCACTCAAAAACCACTTAGGCAATAAATCATAATTTAAAGCAATTAGCATAGTTCCTATTATATTTCCAATACCAACTACTATAAAATGAGTTTGCCCTTCTACTGCACGATATAAAAATCCACATTCACAACCACCTGCAAACACTATACCAAAGCCAAATATAAATGCTCCAGTGCAAAGCCCAAGAGATATTTCTAAAACCTTAGCGTTGTATCCGCCTTTATTTAATAATGCAAATACAAAAATACTAGCAACTAACATTGATACAAATAAAGCTAAAGAAAAACTATATCTTTTAAATAAAAATAAATCCCTAAAACAAGAAGTAAAGCAAATCTGTCCTTTTTGTATCAACCAGCCAAAAATCACACCAAATATCAATGCTGTAGGAAGATTTTTAGTATCATTACTAGCTAAATATGCAAAGAATACAAAAAAAGCAATTACGCTAAGAAATAAAATAATTTTGTTTTTTTGTTCTAAATTCTTATCTATTTTTAATTGCGGAGTATTTGTTTTAATCATCTCATATCTAGGAGCAAAAATCTTAATTTTTAGCACCAAAATAGCCGCCGCAACCCCAAGACACATAAAAATAGCAAAAACCCAAGTATGTAAAGAAAAATAAGGAAGACCTGTAAAAAAGTTAGCCAAATTGCATCCCCAAGCAAGTCTAGCGCCAAATCCTGCTAATATTCCGCCTACTAATGCTTGAAAAAATCTAGTCTTAGAAGCTATTTTTCTAAAATACACCTTATTAGCAACGCTAGCAGCTAATAAACAACCAATTATAAGTCCAATAATCATAACTCCATCAACACGAGTTAGCATAGTTCCGTTTAGATTTTGCTTTTGATAATATGAATACGAACTTAAATCCATTCCAAAAAGCTCAAGAATTTCCCCACCGATACGAGTAAATTCACCTGTTACTGCAAAAACACCACCAAAAATAGCAAAATATAAAGTTGCCATTATGCTTAAAACCATAACCGCTTTAGTATTGCTATAGAATTTGCTTAGGTAGTTTTGATGAAAGTGTGCAAGTTCTGCACCAAAATTTGAAGTTTTCATAAAAATCCTTTGTATAGCTAAAACTTAGCCAAAATTAAAAGGCTGATTATAAATTAGCATTCTTAAAGATTTCTTTAAATTATTTATCTCAAAATCAAGTTAATTTATTTGAATAAAATTATTTAATATAAACACATATTTATTAATAATTTTTGTAACAAAATTAAAAGAATTTGAAAATAAAATTGCAAATATTATTTATCAAAAAAAGATATATTTAACCCGTTTTTATTTTAGCTAGGAGCTTAGATGGATTTTGAAGTTATAAAAGAGTTTTATCCACTTTACATAGACGCATTAATCCTTACTATAAAACTTGCATTTTATGGCATAGTTTTATCATTTTTAATAGGGCTATTTTGTATGTGGGTTGAACTACATAAACTAAGGTTTTTAAAACTAATTTGTAATGCTTATATAGAGCTTTCAAGAAATACCCCGCTTTTAATTCATTTGTTTTTCTTATATTATGCAATGCCAAAGCTTGGAATTAAACTTGAAGCCTTTACTTGTGGAGTAATTGGACTTGCATTTTTAGGTGGTGGATATATGGCTGAGAGTTTAAAATCAGGCTTAAATGCTATTAATAAGCACCAAATAGAAGCAGGATATGCTCTAGCGTTAAGCAAAAATCAAGTTTTATACTACATATTATTGCCATTATCACTTAGAGTTTCTATAGCTAGTATTAATGCAAATATAATATTTTTGTTAAAAGAAACATCAGTAGTAAGTGTAATAGCTCTAGCTGATTTAGTCTATACAGCAAAAGATATAATAGGACTTTATTATGTAACTAATGAAGCTTTATTTATGCTTTGTGTTGCTTATTTTATAATGATTTTACCGCTTTCATTATTTTTAACTTGGTTTGAAGCAAGGATTAGAAAATGAGTGAAATATTATTTGATTTATCAATTTATTCAAGGCTTTATGAAGGCTTAAAAGTTACTTTATTTATATCTTTTGTATCTATATTTTTCTCAATTATAGGTGGGCTTGTTTTAGGCGTTTTTATGAGTTTAGGAAATAAAATTATTTTTTATATTCTAAAAATAATTCTTGAAATTATAAGATTTATGCCTATTATCGTTTGGCTATTTTTAATATATTTTGGAATGTCAAGTTGGCTTAGTATAGATGCTATTAGTGCTACTATTATTGTATTTGTGATTTGGGGTATGTTTGAGATGATGGATTTAGTAAGGGGTGCAATAACAAGTATTCCTAAACACCAATTTGAAAGCTCAATCGCACTTGCACTTAGCAAATACCAAATGTATAGATATATTATTTTGCCACTTGCATTAAAAAGATTAATTCCTAATGTAATAAATCTTTTAAGCCGTATGATTAAGACTACTTCAGTAGCTTATTTAATAGGTGTTGTAGATATTTTAGCAATAGGTAATCAATTAAAAGAAGTTACATTATTTATTAGCAATCTAGCACCTTTATATATTTATACAATTATATTTTTTATATATTTTATAATTTGTTATCCCTTATCAAAAATATCAAAAATACTAGAAAAAAGGTGGAGTTAATGAGTATTTTAAAACTTGAAAATATTAATAAATTTTACGGCAATAACCACGCTTTAAAGGATATTTCTTTTGAAGTTAATAAAGGCGAAGTTGTTGTTTTAGTAGGGCCTAGTGGCTGTGGAAAAAGCACAACTTTAAGGTGTATTAACGGACTTGAAAATATAGCTAGTGGAAATATTTATATAAAAAATGAAATAATTACTAAAGATTATAAAAACTGGCAAGAGATTAGAAAATATGTTGGAATGGTGTTTCAAAGCTATGAATTGTTTGACCATTTAAATGTACTTGAAAATATCTTATTAGCTCCTATGAAAGTTCAAAAGCGTAAAAAAGATGAAGTTTTAAAACAAGCCCTAGATTTATTGCAAAAAGTTGGTTTAGAACACAAACAAAACGCCTATCCAAAAGAGCTAAGTGGTGGTCAAAAACAAAGAATTGCAATAGTTAGAGCTTTATGTATGAATCCTGAAATTATGCTTTTTGATGAAGTTACGGCTGCGCTTGATCCTGAAATAGTAAGAGAAGTTTTAGATGTATTATTAAATCTTGCAAAAGAAGAAAAAACAATGCTAATAGTAACTCACGAAATGGCATTTGCTAGAGCTGTAGCTGATAAAATTATTTTTATGGATAGTGGCAAAATCGTTGAAATTGCAAGTCCTGAAGAGTTTTTTACAAATCCTCAAACTAATAGAGCTAAGCAATTTTTAAATATGTTTGAATTTAAAAAGGATTAAAATTATCTTTTATTAATTTTTTTGCGTTTTAATTACAAGCGATTTTATTTAAAGGAGAAATTATGAAAAAAGTTATTTTATCACTTGTTGCAGGGGCTTTACTAACCTGTTTTGCTAATGCTAGAAATATTGAAGAGATTAAAACTAGCGATAATATTAAAATAGGTGTTTTTGCTGATAAACCACCATTTGGCTTTGTTGATAAAGAAGGCAAATTCCAAGGCTATGATATTTATTTTGCAAAAAGAATTGCTAAAGATTTATTAGGTAGTGAAGATAAATTAACCTTAGTTCCTGTTGAAGCTGCTAGTAGGGTTGAGTTTTTACAATCTGATAAAGTTGATATTATTTTAGCTAATTTTACAAAAACACCTGAAAGAGCAAGAGTTGTTGATTTTGCATTACCTTATATGAAAGTTTCATTAGGCATTGCAAGTCCTAAAAATGCAGAGATTAAAGACATTAAAGAACTAGCTGGAAAAACTCTAATCGTAAATAAAGGCACAACTGCTGATGCGTATTTTACAAAAAATAAAAACGGAGTAAATCTAGCAAAATACGACCAAAATACTGAAACTTTTGGAGCATTATTAGATGGTAGAGGTGCTGCACTAGCACACGATAACACCTTGCTTTTTGCTTGGGTTAAAAACAATCCTGATTTTGTAGTAGGTATTAGTGAATTAGGAGATATTGATGTAATAGCACCTGCTGTTAAAAAAGGTAATAAAGAGCTTTTAGAATGGCTAAATAATGAGATAGTAAAACTAGGCGAAGAGCAATTCTTCCACAAAAATTATGATGAAACTCTAGCACCTGTTTATGGAACTGATATTGATAAAGAAAGCGTTGTTGTAGAAGGCGGCAAACTTTAATAATTTTGAATTAGGATTATTCCTAATTCGCTTTTTATTCTTATTTTAAATTCTATTTAGTTTTAAGAATTTAAAATAAGAAAATCTTTTCAAAAATCAAAATATCTTATAACTTTTGCAATAAAATTTCTAAAATAATCTAAACTTTTATATCAAACAATCTTATATTAGATACTTTATTTTGGCTAAAACTAAAAGCTAGTTTTAAAAACTCATCATAATTTAATTCGCTAATGTTTTTATTTAGATTTTCTAAACCCATTAACTCTCTTATCTTTCTCATAAATTCATCAGCTTGTTTTTCTTCAGCTTTTTTATTACTACTAAAAAATCCACTATTAAGACTATATAAGGTTTTAGTATAATTAGCACTTCCTAAAATAGCACTTCTTTGGCTTAATGGTTTATCATAAGCATTTAATTTGACATAATCTTTCAGCCATCTTGGCATACGCTCAACTTCAGCACTCATAAAGCCATTTTCCCCCCTTGCCATTACTTGCATTCCTAACGCTTTATCAAATGCAAAAAATGTAGCCGAGCTAATTTTTCTATCATAACCACTTAATTTACCTTTATATGTGCTTTCTCCTTCAATTAAAGTTGGGTTTGATTTTAATATACCTATCAAAAGCCCGCCTTTTGATATTTCTCCATTTTCATTTATATAATTTTGTCTTGCTTCGTCATAATCACCAAAATATCCACTAAATCTAGGGTCTTGCTTGATATTATCAGGTGGAAAAATATTTGTGTTTGGTAAGGTTTTATCATCATTGTCAAAAGAATAAAATAAGGGATGATGAGTTTGGTAAAGTTCATTTTGAAAAGTCATTCCGTGATTATTCTCATAATCATCAGGTGAATGTAAAATTTTATTGATTTTGATTTCATCACTTCTTGCTTGAATATAACCTTGTGGAAATTGCTTTATATCTTCGGTGTTAAAAAAATCTTTAGAGTTTAAAAAATCTTCACTTACAACTTGGCTTAAGACTTTATAAGCATTACCAACGCTTTTTGCTATATCAATTTCATAAAATGGTCTATGTGCCAAATATGATTTTTCGTTATTTTCTACTAGATTTTTCAAAGTATCGCTGTGGATTTTATAATTATCCGGAATACCTGCGGCTTTATTAAAATCACTTGTAAAAAAGCCATCTTTATCAACTCCGTATCCTAATACTTCACCTACCTTTTTATCATCTGCTTTATTGTCTACTTTTTTAATCTCGTTATTTGTTTCTTTTTTGCTTATATTAGTTATTTGATATGTTGAATAAGAATTTATTTTCATAATTATTCCTTTATTTTAAATTCTTTTATCATATAAATTCTTGCTATCTTTATATGCCATTACAATAGCTAATAAATCTCTTTCATCTTTTACTTTGCGTGGGTCAATCTTACTTAAAATCTCTTCCATATTTTCACGAGTGCTAGTGCCTTTTACTTCTATGGCTTCAAAATCATCTTTTTTATTATCAAGTATTGTATGATTTTCTTTTATAGCTTTTAATCTTTTGCACTCACTTATAAAATCTTTAACGCTAATATTTTTATCACATAATAATTTTAAAATATCACTATCATTAATATTATTAAGACTTTCATCAATGTATTCATTATTAATCTTAAAATCTTTTAAAAACTCTCTTAGTTCTTTTTTGTCTTCAGGGTTAAAAAAATCACTAAAAGCTCTTTGATAAATATTACTTACTTTGTATTCTTGTATTACTCTTAATTTTAAATTAAGCTTGGTTTTGAGATTGCCTAAATTAGTCCCATCATCAACAAAAGTTTCATCAAAATCGCTAAAAGCTGAATTATAAATTAAATTAGACATTTGATTTATGTTATATTTTAAATCTTTTAAAGCTTCACTATAATCACTATTTAAATTCTTTAAAGCTTCTTTGATTGTATAAGCTTTCTTTGGCAAATAATCATCTCTTATAAATGTATTATTTAAATCATTTAATAAGTTTTCATCTAAATTAAGATTTTTGATATATTGCTCTCTTACACTATCAATTGTGCTTTGATTACGCTCTTTTACATTGTAATTAATTATTGCTTCACGCTTTAAAATATTATAAAAGTGATTATAGTTTGATATTTGCATTTTAAACCCCCGTTATTTTTCTATATCGGTAGGTTTAAAAAAATATTAATGGTTATTAAATTCTTATAAAAATTTATATAAAATTTATATATAAACTTATTGATAATAACAAACCAAAATTAGGCAATAATATTTAAACCTTAATTTATTATTAAATTTTAACATTAATTATACAATCAAAAAATATACTCATTAAAATCTAAATTAAAAAGGTTTTATATGAATAGAAGAGTATTTATTACAACCACATTAGCTTCATCAAGTTATGCTTTTAGCCTAAAAAATAATGGAATAGATAAAAAAGATAAAAGATATATAGGAGATAGCAAAAAACGCTATGCAATGCTAATTGACCTTAGAAAATGTATCGGCTGTCAAGCTTGCACTGCTGCTTGTATCAATGAAAATCAAGTCCCCCACGAACAATTTAGAACATTTGTTACTGAATATGAATTAAGCAAAAGCGATGAAGTATTTAAGGCATTTTTGCCAGAACTTTGTAATCATTGCGAAAATCCACCTTGCGTAAGCGTTTGTCCTATAGGAGCAACTTTTAAAAGAGAAGATGGAATAGTATTAGTAGATAATGAAATATGCTGGGGTTGTAGTTACTGCGTAAATGCCTGTCCTTATGATAAAAGATTTATTAATAAAAATACAAAAGTAGCTGATAAATGCACTTTTTGTGTGCATTTAATAGATAATAATGAATTACCAGCTTGTGTTCAAACCTGCGTTGGTAGGGCTAGAATTTTTGGCGATTTAAATGATAGTTCAAGTGAAATTTCACAAATATTAAAAGATTATCCAACAAGTGTTTTAAAGCAAAATTTTGGGACTAAACCACAAGTTTTTTATATTAATTTAGACAATGAATTAAATGAAATCAATCCTAATCATAAAATGTTTCAAGATATTTCAAAAGAATTTGATTTGGCTTTAGAAGAAGAATGGAGAATAAAATGAGTGCTGTAGTTTTAGAAGGTTTTAGCGTTCAGCGAACTTGGGCTTTAGATGTTGTGAATGATTTTTTCATAGCAGGAGCTAGTTTTGGAGCGTTTTTATGTGCTAGTTTATATTTAGTATTTGGATTGAAAAACTACAAAAATATTGCCCTATTTTCAATGATAATTTCTTTTGTTTGTTTATGTGCAATTCCTTTTAATTTAATTGATGATTTAAAACAACCTAGCAGAGTTTTTGAAATCTTTTTAAATGGCTGGGGTAATCTATCAACTTCAGCTATGAAAATAGGAATTATATTACTTATAACCTACCCTATTTTACTAATACTATTAGCATATAAGCATATTAACAATAAAAATACTAAAAAATTAGGAATAATCATACTTATTGTATCTTTTTGCATTCCTTTATACACTGGATATATTTTAGGAACAAGTGTTGGAGTTAGTTTTTGGAATACACCTGTTTTACCACTTTTATTTGCTGCAAATGGCGGTGTAGGCGGTGTTGGAATATGTGCTTTAGTCTTATTTGTATATTCAAAAATCATAAATTATAAAATCAATCTTTTTATCTTTATAAGACTTGCTAGTGCTTTAATAGTATGTGATTTATTATTAAGATTATTTTGGTTTAGCTTTATGCTTGGTTTTAATAAAGAAATTAAAGAGCTATATCAATATGTATTTATGGCTAGATTTTATGAGATTTTCATACTTGAGTTTTGCTTAATTTTTATTATTTTAATAAATCTTTTTACAAGATTAAAAAACAATCAATTCTTTTTATTACTTGCATTTTTATCTATGATAATTTATAGCTTTAGCTTTAAATTTAATGTAGTTTTTGCAGGAAATTCTATGCCAAAAATTATGAGTGGATTTTTAACATACACACCAAAAATCTTAGGTAGTGATAGTTTAGGTTCTGTATTTGGCAATTGGCTAATTTGCATAAGTTTGTTTTGTCTTTTAGTAAGCATATTAGAAAAACAAATAAAAGGAGAATTAAGTGAGTAGAAGAAAGTTTTTAATAGCATCAGGGATAACAGGCATAGCAGGGGCTTATTTTTACAATGAAACAATACAAAAAATCATAAAACCACAAACAAAAACAAACGATAGCATATATGCAAATAGCCTAAATCCAAAAATCGGCAAGTATTATTCAAGTGTTTGTAATGGTTGCGTTACTCATTGTGGTGTTAGGGTAAAAGTATTAGATAATAAGGTTTTAAAAGTTATTGGCAATCCATATAGTTTATTATCAAGCGACCCTTGGCTTAATATGAATACTAGTATAAAAGATAGTTATTTACTCACAAATCAAGGCAAAATCCATTCAAGTGTTTGTGCTAGGGGTAATTTAGTATTTGATAAATTAAATGATAAAGCAAGGGTAACTAAAATACTAAAAAGAGTTGGAAAAAGGGGAGAAAATAAATGGCAAAGTATTGAGCCTGATAAATTTTTAGATGAGATAGTAAATGGCGGAGATTTGTTTAATGAAGGCTATGTAAAAGGATTTAAAGAAGTTTATAATCATACTGATTTAATAGATGAAAATGCTCCTGAATTTGGAAAGAAAGCAAATGGATTATGTATAATCGCAACAGGCGATGAAGGAAGAAAGAATTTCTTTCAAGAAAGATTTCAAAAATCATTCGGAACTATCAATTTTCACGGACACACAGCAACTTGCGGTCTTTCTATGAGAGCTGGAATGGCTGCTTTTTTAAATGATTTTGATAAATACCCACACTTAAAACCTGATTTTGATAATTGCGAGTTTTTGATTAATTTCGCAAGTGCTCCTGCTCAAGCTGGAAATCCTTTCAAAAGACAAGGATTAAAAATAGCAAATAGAAAAAGCAATAATTTAGAATACGCAACAATAACCCCAATACTTACAAATTCTACTTCAAGTGCATCTAGCGTAGGAAAATGGATTGCTATAAAGCCTGGTGGGGATTTGTTTTTAGCATTAGCCTTATTACAAGATGTAATAAATCAAAAAATTTATGATGAAGAATATCTATCTTATACTAATTTAAATGAAAACAATGTAAGTTTTTCTAATGCTGCTTATTTAGTAGTTGAAGATGATTATAAAAACTATAAAAAAGGAGAATTTTTAAGAATTAATAATGAAATTATGGTCATTAACGAGCAAGGATTAATAAGTGCAAAAGATTGTAAAAAAGCTAATATTTATTATGATGGAATAATAACTTTAGATGATGAAGCAATAAAGGTTAAAACAAGTTTTATCAAATTAAAAGAAAGTGTCAATTCAAATTCTTTAGATGATTTGTTGCAAAATAGTGGCGTTAGTAAAAAAGATTATGAATATTTATTAGAAAAAATCAAAAAATATAAAAATAAAGTAGCATTTGACTTGCACGGCGGGACTATGCAAACTAATGGATTTTATACAGCTTATGCTATTTTAGAATTAGTTGGTTTGCTTGGGAATTTAAATAAAATTGGTGGAATGAGTGCTGGTGGGGGTAAATATAATGATTTATCAGGAGAATTTGAATTAGCAAAATATAAAGGCAAAATTAAACCTAGTGGAATTAGGGTTGATAAAACTAAAAAACCTTATGAAGCAACTAGCGAATATAAAAACAAAATCAAAAACAACGAAAACCCTTATCCATCAAAACTACCTTGGTATCCACTAACTAATGCAATTTGCACCGACGCAATCACAAATGCAGCATTAAAATATCCTTACGGAATAGATATATTGCTTTCTTGGAATGCTAATATTGCTTATGCTAGTAATATGAATAATGTTAAAAATTCTTTAAAAGATAGCTCTAAAATACCATTATTCATAGCAATTGACCCATTCATAAACGAAACAAGTATGTTTGCTGATTATATAGTTCCTGATAGCGTTATGTATGAGACTTGGGGTGTTGTTAATCCTTGGGGTGGTGCTTTGAGTAAAGCTAGTCATTTTAGATTTCCTATTTTAAATTCTCCTAATGTTAAGTTTAGTAATAATGAAAGCGTATGTATGGATAGCTTTATAATTGAATTAGGCAAAAAATTAGGCTTAGCAGGATTTGGCAAAAATGCAATTAGCGATAGTGAAGGTAATTTATTTGACCTTGATAAGCCGAGTGATTATTATTTAAGAAGTTTTATAAATGTTGCGCTTGATGGTGGATTTGATTATGAAATAAACGAAGATGAGATAAAGGACTTACCATTCATTCAAGAATTAAAAGAAATTAGCCCAAAACACTATAAAAAAGCTTTATTTTGTATGGCAAGGGGTGGAAAATTTGAAAGCAAAAACAAAGCATATAACAAAAACGCCTTAGCAAAAACATACAAAAAAGAAGTAGCTATTTATAACGAAGATTTAGCACTTACTAAGGATTCTTTAACTGGGAAAAATTATAGTGGAGTTCCTTATTTTGTAAAACAAAGATTTAAAAACAATACCACATTAGATGAGTTAAATCTAAAAGCCTTTTCGTATAAATCAAATATATATTCAAGTTTAGTTGCTGCTAGTTCAAAACTAACTCATTTAAAATATTCAAACTACATTGAATTACACGAAGATACAGCAGCAAAACTAGGTCTTAAAGATAAGGATTTAATCAAAGTTATAAGAGATGATAAAAAAATAATAGGAATATTAAAAACTAGAAAAGGAATTCATAAAGAAGCAGTAGGAATTGAGCATTCTCGTGCTAGGCGTGGCGAAGGTGCTAGTGATTTTTATATTGATGGGAAATTAATTGCTAAAAATATTTCAAAAAGAACAGGCGTTAGTATCTCAAATATAATACCTGATGATACTATTCGTGGAGAAAATGCCTTAATTAGTGATTTTGTCGTAGGCTCTGTAGCAAGACAAGGATTTGGCGTAATTATAGAAAAAATCTCAAGCTTAGGTTAAAGAATTTAAACTGATTAAATTATTTATCCTAAATAAACTATAATCCTTTAAATAAATATTAAAGGATTATTTATGATACACGATATAAGTGCTAGTAAAAATATGCCAATAGCTTGGAAAATTGATGTTAAAAAGCACGAGCTAACAGAAAAAGAGCTAAAAGATTTAAATTATCATTGTGAGAAAAATATTTTTGAGATAAAGACTAATAAAGAGCAAGATTACAATGTATTTTTTAGATTTGATGGTGATAATATAGGTGTAAAAATAAATGAAAAAAATCTAAATAGATTAAAAGAATTTTTTGATAGCGATAATTTCATTGCTAATAATAAAGGCACTATTTTAGATAAAGACGCAGCAAGCTTTGTCGCTGGATGGTTTAGCAATATTGCTTATAGAGAAAATCTCTTAGCAGCTGATATTAATAACGATGGAGAATTAACGGGCAAGGAATTTAAATATACATTTACGGTATTTAGCGAAGCAGCCGAAATAGTAGTAAATGAAAAGACACTTGAAGAAGAAATAATCTCAAGTGCAATCATAGGCACATATTTACCTAGTATGGTAGCTTTACCAGATGGCGAGAGTATGGATATTAGTAAAGCTTTAAATATTAGTTTAAATGATGATAAAAACCTTGATGGAATAATAACATTTGGCGAATATTTAGGAGCTGATGGTAAAAATAAAATTCATAAATATACAGCTGATTGTAAATCAAGTGATGAGCGAATTAAAATTGATAGTGGTAATATTTATAAAATTATGAATATAGATAAATTCAAAGAAAAGGAATTAGAAGAATTAAAAAAATTAGTAGCCTTAGCAAAACTTAAAAATCAAGGTTTAGACGTGCTTAGCGATGATGAAAAGAAACTCTTAAGAGACTTTAGTCTTAATCTTAAAATCAGTGAAAATAAATTAGAAGAATTAGTTACAAACGATAAATTAGATGATTTTATAGATTTTACGAAAGAATTTAAAAAAGATTTAAGCGATACAAAATTAATTGATATTAAGGTTTAATTTTTTATTTTTAATTAATTGTTACTAAAAGTTACAATATATCAAAATATTAAATAAAATAATAATAGTATTAATTAAAATCAAATTATAATAATTCAAATCATTTTTTAATGTATTAACTTAATTTGCATTACGAATGTTAGTGCATATTTTAAAAAGTATTAGTGCTTTAATATTGCTTTTTAAGTGTAAAAAATAGCTATATGATTTTAAAAATGTCTTGATTAATTAGCTAGATCTAATTTAGTCATAATTTTAAAGGATTTTTTATGAGACATTATCTAGGAAACTATTTAAATACGCCTATAGCTTGGCAAGATAAAATTAATTCAAATTCTTTAAATTCCTTTGATTTATACAATATAAAAAATGCAATAAATATAAATAATTTTGAGATTAAGACAAATAAAGAGCAAGATTACAATGTGTTTTTTAAATTTGATGAAAGTAATATCGGAGTAAAACTTAGTGAAAATAATATCAATAGATTAAAAGAATTTTTTGATGAAGATAATTTCATTTTTAATAGTAAAGGCACTATTTTAGATAAAGACGCAGCAAGCTTTGTAGCTGGGTGGTTTAGTGATATTGCTTATAAACGAAAATTCCTTGAAGCTGATGTTGATGGTAATGGGGAGCTAAGCAATAAAGAAGGAAAAAAGACATTAAACTTTATACTTGAAAGGCTTGAATATAGAAGAGATAATAAAGGTGAATATATAATCACTAATTATGTAAAAGGCTATGAAGAGAGTAAATTTTTAGCAGATAATGATGAATACTATGCTGATATTAGCTATGCTTTAAATGCTAGTTTAAATAATGATAAAAATCTTGATGGTATTATTACATTTGGCGAATTTCTAAATGTAGGCGAAAAGGGATATTTTGAAGATAACATAGAAGTATCTAATAATAAAAATAATAATGATTTTATTAGCTTATATAAGATTGCAAATACAGATAAATTAAAAGAGAAAGAATTAGAAGAATTAAAAAAATTAGCAGCCTTAGCAAAACTTAAAAATCAAGGCCTAAAAAGTCTAACAAATGATGAAAAGAAACTCTTAAAAGATTTTAATATTAATTTAAAAATAAGCGAAGATAAATTAGAAGAGTTAATTACAAATGATAAATTAAGTGATTTTATAGATTTTACAAAAGAATTTAAAAAAGATTTAAGCGATACAAAATTAATTGATATTAAGGTTTAATTTTTTATTTTTAATTAATTATTACTAAAAGTTACAATATATCAAAATATTAAATAAAATAATGATAGTATTAATTAAAATCAAACCAATTAATTTTAAAAGTATTAATTTTAAGGAAAACTTATGAAAATAGATATCTCGCAAGTAAAAAATATAGCAATGTCTTGGGCTGATAATGTTAAAACTAAAGAATTAAATACTAAAGATATTAGCAATTTAAAAGATAATATAAATAAAAATAATTTTGAGATTAAGACAAATAAAGAGCAAAATTACAATGTATTTTTTAAATTTGATGAAAGCAATATCGGAGTAAAACTTAGTGACAAGAATATTAATAGATTAAAAGAATTTTTTAATGAAGATAATTTCATTGATACTAGCAAAGGCATTATTTTAGATAAAGATGCAGCAAGTTTTGTCGCTGGGTGGTTTAGTGATGTAGCGTATAAGAGTAATTTTTTAGCAGCCGATAGAAATAACGATGGAGAAGTAGATAAAAAAGAAATTGATTATACTATCTATGCATTTGCTTTATATATAGAGCCAACTAAAGATGGTTCAG